>JBKDZK010000954.1:0-4725 GCA_047971205.1 Draconibacterium sp. | reverse complement strand
ACTAGCCATGATCTCCGGAGAACTGCTCGAACTATCATGTCACGCCTAAAAATCAAGCACCACATTCGTGAAAGGTGCCTGAACCATGCACAAGACAAAATATCAGCAACCTATGACCGACACGACTATTTACAGGAGAAATCTGATGCCTTACAAAAGCTTGCTGATAAGGTAGATCAAATAAGAGGAGCAGAAGTTTCCGACGCAAAAATTCATAAGCTGGCTGCCTAATATTGAGCCATTTCAGACAGTCTCAAATACGCTATTGACATATCAGGTGATCTACAATATACTTGTAATATCATACATATAGCCATCCAGAAATGGCTCATGCCGTGCAAAAGATCAGCTTAACCTCGCTTGGGGCAAGGGTGCTGTGCTTTAATAGCTGAAGATATGCAATTTGATCTTCCTTGAGGGAATTTCGGGCGATATTAACAAATCGTCTGGAGTTCCCTTTTTTACTTTGTGGACCAGACAAAGGAAGATAATATTATGGAACATACAAACACTAAAACAACTTTCAAAAGGCAAACTAATTCTGCTTCGTCCCAAAATTTCCAGAAACAAGATTGTTCTGCTCAATTTGTTACACTTCTCAAGATCCAACAAGTTGTATCTTATACAGCAGTCCCCAAGAGCAGCATTTACAGAAAAATCTCTCAAGGAAAATTTCCAAAACCTGTCCGACTTGGAAAAAACGCTGTTGCTTGGCGAAGTGATGATATTCAAGACTGGATTAACAACCGTGAAAGAGTTTACAGTGATTGCTGGCAAGAAAATGTATAATTGTCAGTAGTGGTTGCAATCTCTTATTATTCATTCAGCAGAGGGTGGAAGAAAAGATTGTTACTCCTACACTTCCACCCTGTTGTTAATAAAGAAATAGGAATTTGAAATGGTGATAGAAAACATAACATCTTACGGAATTGATAAAATTGAATTTTTATCAATTCAGGAAGATAGGAATGTACGAGTTGATTTATCTGAAATACGTCCAATTAAAAGAAGCGTAGCAACAATTACCGTCCATACAATCACAGAAAAAAGCGATAAAGAATTATTTTTGAATGGATTCAGGTCAAAAATTATCTTGAGCAAATTTGCCCAACCATCAAATCCGGAATTATTTGAAAAACTTCACAATGTTCATTTTCTGTTTAACCGTCCTCATGTTGTAGAGGTTTACAAGGATGTTGCCTTTACTTGCAATCAAGAGGCGATTTCGTCAGCCAACTATCAAATTGACCGTGCATATATGATTTATACACATGGCGGTTGTATGCCACATATCATTAACACAACAAGATTTGAAACTCACAAGAAGGAAATCCCGTCAACAATACACACCGAAAAACATTTGGATGATTACCTGTACAGATTTTACTTAAATCAATTTGAAAAGAAAAAGGATGGTAAATACGCAAGAAAGGATGACTCCGAATTCATTGGTACTAGGATACTCTATCTTGCTACCAAAGAATCTGTCCTTAACTACGCAGTGTATGCAAGATTATCTAAACGGGATAGAAAACCAGTTACCCATTCAGAGTTCCGTTTTAAAGGGGACAAAGCTATGCAGAAACTAGGCATCCTTGACCGTGAAAAAGGGACTTTAAAGGCGATTCAACAAAATCTAATCTCGAACGCTCGTCAAATATACAAAGAGACATTGAAAAAACGTATTAAATTGAATGAAATCAACTGGTACAAGCTTGCTAAACTTGAACTTGGATGGGAAAACAAGAAAATTTTTAGTGAAAAAGATGATAAAAAAATTCAATTGTGTGTATCCCATCTTAAAAGACAAATACCCACATATACTGCGGGTTTCGTGGCATATGCAAATGAAATGGGATTGAATTATAGACAGTATCTAAAATAGCAACTTCTTAATGGTGGTTCTTGTTTCTTCTTTCTTTATGTTTGTATATTTTTTTTTATGTGCCTTATTACTTTCAATTACTGTTTACACTCTACAAATAGTTCAACAGGATCACCAATAAGTTTTTTCTAGGACTATTTTTCCTTTTTTAAATTTTCTACCTGTTAAACCTACTTTAATATTACTGTCTCTTTGCTTCTTTAGGGGAAGACACTTCCTTTTCAATATTTAACCGTTAGTAACATTTCACCAATTTTGAAATTTGTTCTTGAGAATCAATTTTCAGCATAATTATTCAAAGGCTTCAGATTGGCCCTGAGAGACGTTTTTTTTGAAATGCTCCACCACGACATGCATTTTAAAATTGAATCGCTCTAGGGTGGCATTCTGATGAAATTTCCATGTAAATCTATTTTGAGAATGAGCTATAATTTTATTGGTTCTGTAAAAATGGGATTGGATGTTGATTTTGGAGATTGTATCCTGAGGATAAACTGATTCTGGAATTAAAATGTATTATCCAATATTAGGAGTGCCATATATGGATGATTTTGAAGATAGCAATATTTTCGATTCGGATGATAATGCTCTGGATTTCATTATGTCAGAGGATGTTGAAAACGAGGACAAACAACATGAAAGGAAGTCTGGCTGTCTCGGATTGGTAGTCTTGATTATAGTTCCAACTTTCCTCTTTGCTGTTATACCTTCAGCTTTGCAATACATGCTCTAATTTTTACGATAGTGCTAAACGTACATTACCCCTTCGTTTTACTTATTTCGATTATCTCAGGTAATTCTTGAGTGAATTTCAACAAAGCATTGTGCAAGGCTTCATACTGCAAGATTCTTTCTTCACTCATCTTGTCTTCTTTGGCTTCGTTAATCACTTTTTCCAATCTTTTGATGTGAGGATTTATACTTTTCTCAATTTCGGAAATTTCATTTTTAGGGGCCAGCTTAACTTTAATGGGCTTTATCCTTTTTTTACCGGAACCTCTTCTTGATTTTCTTGTTTCTTTTATCTTCTCCTGTAAGTCTCTAACAGTAAGTTTGTCTTTTTCAATGGATTCAATCAACTCTACCTTTTGTCCCAAGTCACGCACCGTTAACAGCTTGACTTTGTGACTAATTGGAAGTTTTCCATACGTGTGGAAAATCTTTTTATAGTTTTTCTCTAAATCCTTGCTATCCACAAAAATACCTATTGCATTATACATCCAAGATTTAGACGGAACACTTGTGTCGGACTGAGCAAGTTGTGTAATTAACTGAAGGAATGATCCTTCTTTATCTGGTGCTGGTTTTTTCTTTCTAATCAACTCAACATCATTGTTGAAAAAGGTCTTTGCAAGGTAATTTGCCGCTTCTAACAAGGCATTCTGGTGATGAGTGATAAAAATACCTTGAAGCGTTGTGAAAGCCTCATTGACTAATGCGGAATCAATCTCTATTTCCTTCTCTATCACTTTTTTGTTGCCGGAGATATTTGAAACCATATTGCCTCACCTAAACTTTCTTTTTTATGTGGTTCAGTGATTTCACTGAGATTAGCAGACTAAGGAAGAAAAACAATCGTCTCTAAAAGCTGTTTTAGCGTTAAAAAGTAACATAAACTGAAACCGTTTTCCAGAAAAGATAAATTTCATAGTATAACAAGGTCATACTTTATCCAAAGTTTTCAATATCAATTTCAAATTAGCGGATACACAAAGTGGATAGACATTGAAAATATTTCATTGTTATTAATAGGTTGGATCATTATAAAAAAGGTATTTCTAACGCCACCGCCTACATGAAGTATAGCGAGACCAAATTGATATAAGTATCAGACACACTCATTGATACGCCTTGAGTCCTTCCTGTAAGAAAACAGGGACTTACTCTTTCTATCCTCACAACTAACAAAATCATTGATACTATCCAATATCTTTTCTTTTCAATGACATGGAACTTGTGTAGAATACATAGATTAATCGGTACCAATGTAACGTATTTGGAACAGCTATAATGCTGAGATAGTGACATCAACTAAGGTGAAGATGCTATAGCTTTAATTTAACAACATATTTTTTGCGTTCTCGCAGATCGTCCTTCTGAAAACCGCCAATTTTTCTAAATTCTGGATCGAACTGACAGAGCAACGCCCGTATTGGGCGTGGCTTTTGTTATTGTTCCAGAAAAGGCGCTTGGCGGTGCCTCAGAAGGGCTTGACGGAGTCACGCCCTTTTTTTATGCATACGCAAAGGAGACAGGATGTCAGTACGGAAAATTGAATGCCCAAAGTGTGAGGCTGTCTACCGGATTGAAGAGTCAAAAATTCCGAACAAAATGGTACGTTCAAAATGCAAAAAATGCGGAGGTATCATTGTAATCAACCCGGAACTTGAAAAACCGAGTGAAAACACGCCCGATCCTGGCAATACTCCGGAAACAGAGAAACTAAAGGAAGAAAGGGAAAAAGAAACTGTTGAAAACAATACAGAGACTAAAATCCCAGAAAAAATTGCGATTGTTCGGAATAAGATACAAAAATATTTCAAGAATGAAGCAGGCAAAATCCGTGGATTTAAAAAACTGGTATATGTTTTTCTCAAAGTTTTTTGTGCCTACATTATTGGAGCTAGTGTTGGTCAAATTTTCGGATTGGTCATACCATTCCCATGGACGTCATTTATTGCCATATATATAATTATACTTTTATTAAATTGGAAGAATATCCTGAGTCTTGTCAGGTCAACTGTTAAACCAGTTGTCCTTTTCAAGGATAAATGGAAAAGCTTTTCTCTCCCATTAATTCTAACAACTATTGTCATGTTCCCTTATTGTCTAAATTATAT
>JBKDZK010000953.1:0-3382 GCA_047971205.1 Draconibacterium sp. | reverse complement strand
TCTCTTCCCGCTTTATTGCCATTAAGCTAATCGAAAAAGACAAGCAAATTTTGGAATTGCTGTCGGACTACGCGAACTACAAAGAAATACGCGAGATTACCGACAAAGAAATAGCCAAAATCGAGTTACTCGAAAACGAAGATAGTGAAACCGTCGTTACCAATGCCAAGTACAGTTTTGTTACCGGGGCGCTGAAAGAAACTTACAGAAATCCGATTGAAGGAGAAAAAACACGCTCGGAAAAGATTGACGGTTTACTGACACACAAATACTTCGGATTCCCCATTTTCACGGCCTTGTTGTTCCTGATGTTCTGGACAACCTTTACCGTTGGCGCTTATCCCATGGACTGGATTGATTTGGGAGTATCAAAACTGGGAATCTTTGTATCCAATGTTGTCCCCGACGGAATGCTCAAAGATCTCTTGGTAGACGGCATTATTAGCGGAACCGGAAGCGTATTGGTGTTCTTACCCAATATTCTCATCCTGTTCTTTTTTATTTCGCTGCTCGAAGGCTCAGGGTACATGGCCCGCGCCGCATTTATTATGGACAACATTATGCACCGTTTCGGGCTGCACGGACGGTCGTTTATCCCGATGATCATGGGATTTGGCTGCAATGTGCCGGCTATTTTGGCTACCCGCTCGATGCGTAACCGGGGCGACCGCATTTTAACGATGCTGATCATTCCGTTTATGTCGTGCAGTGCTCGACTACCTGTTTATATTTTAGTTATCTCCGCGTTCTTCTCGAAATACCAGGCTTTAATACTGATTGGCATTTATGCAGTGGGAATAGTGTTCGCCTTTTTGACAGCCCAAATACTCAACAAAACGGTTTTCAAAAACAAAGAGACGCCGTTTGTAATGGAACTCCCCACCTACCGGATGCCTACACTTCGCAATGTAATTTATCACATGTGGGACAAAACCCAGCATTACCTGCGAAAAATCGGAACGATTATTCTTTTGGGAGTGATCATTATTTGGGCACTCGAATACTTCCCGCGCGAATCAGAAAATACGGCGCTTTTTGCTGAAAGAATCAGCCACATCGAACAAAACGACCAGCTGAGTGAATCGTCAAAAGAAGAACAGATTGTGCTGGTTGAACAGGAACAGGAAACCGACCGGCTGATCAATTCTTACCTGGGCCGGGTTGGAAAAGCTATAGAACCGGTAATGAGCCCGCTGGGATTCGACTGGAAAATGAGTATATCTCTGCTAGCCGGACTTCCTGCGAAAGAAATCGTGGTAAGTACCATGGGTGTTTTGTACCAGACTTCAGGCGATGAAACCACCGTAAGCCTTCAGAAAAAACTTCAGGACGAAGTACACATGACCGGCAAACACAAAAGAGAAAAAACATTTACGGGCCCTGTTGCGCTTGCTTTCCTCATATTTATCCTGATCTATTTTCCGTGCATCGGCGTGGTTGCCGCCATCAAAAATGAGTCCGGGTCCTGGAAATGGGCTGCATTTTCTGTAATTTATACTACAACCCTGGCATGGGTTGCTGCGTTTATAGTGTATAATGTCGGAAACATGATTGTTTAAGCCATGCTACAGGAAGTTATTACATACATGATCATTGGATCAGCAGTCACCATTGCTGCTCTGAAAATGGCGAAAAAACTGGGCATCAAAAAGAAGAAACCCAAGGCTCAAGCACAAAAAGGCCCCGTTAATCCAGCCAGCATTCACGCCCACAATTGCGGAGAATGTTCGGCAGATTGCCAGTTACGCGATCTGCCCAAGTACATTATTCAGAAAAACACTGATGAATGTGTCCGGGTAGAGCAAAAATCAAAGTTGCTTCAGTCCTGAAATTATCTCTGCCGGATTTTCAGCACCAAAAACAAAGCTTCCGGCTACCAGAACATTGGCGCCTGCTCCGAATAACTTCGCTCCGGTTTCAAAGTTTACTCCGCCATCCACTTCAATCAGGCAATCCGGATTTACTGAATCAATCAGTTCTCTCAGCTGTCTTACCTTTTTGTAGGTATTTTCGATAAATTTCTGCCCTCCAAAGCCGGGATTTACCGACATCAGCAACACCATATCCAGGTCCGGAATGATGTCTTCCAAAACAGCCACCGGAGTATGCGGATTTAAGCAAACACTGGCTTTCGCACCAAACGATTTGATAAGCTGAACCGTACGATGCAAATGCTTACAGGCTTCGTAATGCACTGTAACAATCGATGCTCCTGCCTTTACAAAAGGCTCAATAAAATGATCTGGGTTAACGATCATCAGGTGTACATCAAGAGGCTTTTCGGCAATACGGTTTACATGTTCAATAACCGGAATCCCAAAAGAAATATTGGGAACAAAAACACCGTCCATTACATCAAAGTGAATATAGTCTGCTTCACTTTGGTTAATCATTTCGATGTCTTTTCTCAAATGGTTAAAATCTGCGGATAGGATGGAGGGTGCGACCAGTCGCTTCATTAAATACGGTTTATTTGCCCAGATAAGATTTTAATAATCTGTTCCGGTATTGGTTTCTTAACTTCTTAATTGCTTTTTCTTTGATTTGCCTTACTCTTTCGCGGGTTAGTCCGAATTCGTCGCCGATCTCTTCCAAGGTATGTTGCTGATAACCCTTCAGTCCAAAATAATAGCGAAGTATCTCGGCTTCGCGTTCCCCCAGCGTTGCCAGCGAGCGTTCAATTTCCTGACGTAAAGATAGATCCATCAGCTTTTCATCCGGATCGGGAGAATCCTCGTTCATCATCACATCGTACATATTGCTGGCTTCCTCTTCCCGCAACGGTGCATCCATCGAAACGTGAACATTGGAGAAAATCATGGAATCTTTCACCAAATCAGGCTTCATCTCCATTAATTCAGCCAGTTCTTCAACAGTGGGTTCACGTTGAAACTCCTGCTCCAGTTTATTAAAGGCCTTGTTGATTTTATTGATCGACCCAATCTTATTCAAAGGTAACCTTACGATGCGCGCCTGTTCGGCCAAAGCCTGCAAAATCGACTGGCGAATCCACCACACGGCATAGGAAATAAACTTAAAGCCGCGGGTTTCGTCAAATCGCTCCGCTGCTTTTATTAACCCCAGGTTGCCTTCATTAATTAAGTCGGGTAGGCTTAAGCCTTGATTCTGGTATTGTTTGGAGACCGAAACAACAAAGCGCAGGTTTGCTTTGATCAATATTTCCAAAGCTGCGCGATCTCCTTTTTTTATGCGTTTGGCCAGTTCAACTTCTTTTTCCGCAGACAACAACTCTACCTTCCCGATCTCATGCAAGTACTTATCGAGCGAGAGGGTATCGCGATTAGTGACCTGCTTGGTAATTTTAAGCTGCCTCATAATTTGATTTCGTTAGCATTTACAAAAAGAAACATAGTCCTTTTGA
>JBKDZK010000952.1:0-1934 GCA_047971205.1 Draconibacterium sp. | reverse complement strand
AATGCAAATCCCCAACGGGATTTGTGTGTGAATAACCCAATTTTTTTTGCGAAAAATATTTTTTATCTTACTTGCAATACACTGTAAATCAAAATATTTTTTTTCTCACCGAATTACTGCTAGATCCCGAAAATCAATTGTGTACCGACGATTTTGCAGGTCACTTTGCGCACAATGTAAATCTTTCGGCAAAGGCGATTATGGGAATTGCAGGCTACGGAAAATTAGCCGAGATGTTAGGCAAAACTGATGTGGCAGAGAAATACATTTCTGAAGCAAAACAAATGGCGCAGGAATGGTTGAAAATGGCCGAAGATGGCGATCACTACCGTTTAACGTTTGATAAGCCGGGAACCTGGAGCCAGAAATACAACATCGTTTGGGACAAACTGTTGAATCTTGGAATTTTCCCGGATGAAGTAGCTCAAACCGAAATTGCCTATTATCTGACAAAACAGAACAAATATGGTTTGCCATTGGATAATCGCAGAACCTATACAAAATCAGACTGGATTATTTGGACTGCTACTTTGGCGGATGATACGGAGACTTTCCAGAAGTTTATCGATCCAGTGTATGGTTTTGTAACTGAAACACCCGATCGCGTTCCAATGTCTGACTGGTATGAAACACCCGATGCCAAACAGGTAGGTTTTCAGGCCCGTTCTGTAGTTGGCGGATATTTTATAAAAATGTTGGAGAAGGAGAAATAGTAAAAAATTAAATAAAACAATAAAATGAAACAAAGCATTTACCTGTTGGCAATAGTTTTGTTCCTGGCAGTAGGGTGCCAGTCGAAGAAAGGAACACCAGAATCAACAAAAACAAAAACAGCAGAAATAGTGTCGCAGAAATGGACACAGGAACAAGCTGATGCCTGGGCTGCGGAAAATGGATGGTTACGAGGAAGTAATTTCAATCCGAGTACATCAATCAACCAGTTGGAAGTTTGGCAAGCAGAAACTTTCGATCCTGAAACCATTGGTCGCGAGTTGGGTTGGGCGGAAAATATTGGTATGAATTGCATGCGCGTATACCTGCATCATGTGGCCTGGGAAGAAGATAAGGAAGGCTTTAAAGACCGCATGAATCAATATCTCGATATTGCAAATAGCCATGGAATAAAAACCATTTTTGTGTTTTTCGATGATTGCTGGAATGCAACGTACGAAGCAGGGAAACAACCTGATCCTAAACCAGGAGTTCACAACTCAGGTTGGGTGCGCGATCCGGGCGATCTGATCTATGACGATCCTGAACTGGTTACAACTTTAGAGGCATATGTAAAAGATGTGCTTACCACATTTAAAAACGACAACCGCATTGCCATTTGGGACCTTTACAAAGAACCGGGTAACTCGGGTTACGGAAATCGTTCGATGCCTCTGTTGAAAAATGTATTCATCTGGGCCTGGGAAATTCGTCCATCGCAGCCGGTTTCTTCAGGTGTGTGGAATTCTTCGTTAATCGACTTAAATAAGTTCCAATTGGAAAATTCGGATATCATCACCTATCACAATTACGAAGGCCCGGAGAAACACCAGGCGGCAATCGACACTTTGAAAACAAGAGGTTTGCCAATGGTTTGCACCGAATACATGGCGCGCCGCAATAACAGTTATTTCCAGAATATTATGCCGATTCTTCATGATGAAAATATTGGTGCTATTAATTGGGGTTTGGTTGCCGGAAAATCAAATACAAAATATGCCTGGGATAAGCCAATTCCGGATGGATCGGAGCCAGCACTTTGGTTTCACGAAATCTTCCACCCGGATGGAACTCCTTACAGTCAGGAAGAAGTTGATGTAATTCCTTACTTCCGCAACAAATAATCAGTAGCCATTTGATAAGTCTTGATAAATAAGACCTGCAAGTTAATGCAGGTCTCGAAAGTTTTCACCTATTTAGGTGTATGTACAAAACTTTCGATT
>JBKDZK010000951.1:0-7235 GCA_047971205.1 Draconibacterium sp. | reverse complement strand
TTGGGTAGGCCATAAATTAGAAAATATGCTCGCTGATAATTTTCACATTATTAAACCCGATTTTTCGGCTTCCTATTTGTAATGAGTATAGAAACGGGTAGTCGGAGTTTCATTCCGGGTTTGGTAAGTTTCGATGGCCTTACTTTTTGTTTGCTCAAAAATGGCGGTGTCAACGCGGGGTGAGGTCCATTTCAGGTATAGCAATTGAAACAGGAGTTCCAAATCTTTGATATTGGATTTGGCACCGATACCTACCCTCGATTTTTCAATGATAAAACGCGACGAAACAGAGGTGCCTGCAAGGTAGCGACTCAACTCCTGACGCGAAAAATCGCCGGCGCCGCTTAATCCAACTATGGAACCGGTATATAATCCGGAAACGTAATCAACGCTGTCGAGCGCATACAATCCACCTTTTCTAAAGGCGCTAAGCAGAATGTCATCAGGAGATAAAGAAGAAGATTTGAACGTAACAACTGCCCCATTTGACAAGGTTAGCTGATCGGCATCAATTTCTTCGAGGCGTTTTGTTTTCACAATTTTTCCTGCAAGCGGTTCTTTTTGCAGCAGATTTTCCGGCATTTCTACCGCATATTGATAAGGCTGAATGTTGCTCGTTCTGATGCTGTCAAAAATAGAGATCAAAGCAGTTTCTGATGGAATTTCATCTTTTGCCTTGTCAAAGGTGATTGTCAGGTAATGTGTTTTGTGAGGGGTATGCAAATGCTGAAGCTGATTACATAATTTCAGAGAGTCGATGGCATCGATGTATTTGAGGGCTAACTTATACTCGTCTTTTGCTGAAACAATTTTGTTGCCTACATAAAATTCACTGTAAATTTCATTTACTAATGCAGAGGACAGGCTCGGTTTTTTTGATTCCGCCTTGCGTTTCAGTCCGTTAATGTATATGGTTTTCGCTTTCTTGATTTCGCCCGGGGTAAAACCGTAGCGAAACATTTGCTCCGATGCGCTGGCAAAATCGATGATACCTGCTTTAATTTTTGTCGGCGTTAGTTCTACGCTACCCAGCAAGGCTCCTTTGGTATTTAAAAAGCTGCTGTATGAATAACTTGCATCCTTGTAAGCAGGGTTTGAAAAAGAGCGTTCGGCAAACCGTGCTTTTATGAGCTGGTTTAGCAAGGTGCGTTGTAAGTAAGCCGGGTATTCTTTTTCGGTGGCGACAGCAACAGGTTGTTCGAGCAACTGTATCACATTTAGTTCAACACCGTCCAGCGATTCGTGGCTGATGGTTTTTACTTCTACCTTGTCATAATCTGAAATAGGATGTTTGGGTAACACGCCATTTAAGGATGATGGCATGTGTGCGAAGTATTTTTTGATCGACTTTTTGACCTTCGCCACATCTACATCGCCGGCTACTGCCACTGCCATTATCGACGGGTCGTACCATTTCTGGTCGTAAGCCTGCAAATCTTCGAGCGGAAAGTTTTTGATCACTGCCGTATCGCCAATGGTCAGCCTCCGGCTGTAGCGCGAATTGTTTAATAACTCCAGCAGAAAAGCGTTTTGTGCCTCGTACTTTGGCCCCACTTTTAGCAACCACTCGGAAAGTATAACCCCCCGTTCATCTTCCACTTCGGTACTGTCGAGCAAAAGTCCTCCGGCCCAGTCGGCCAGAATCATGATCGTACTGTCAACAAAAGCCGGATCGGTGGAGGGAAGCTGAAGTTTGTAAACAGTTTCGTTCATGGATGTGTGGGCATTTAAATCGGCGCCAAATTTTGCTCCTTTTGATTCCAGGAATGCCGTGAGCGAATTTCCCGGGAAATGCCGGGTTCCGTTAAATGCCATGTGTTCAAGACAATGAGCCAGTCCACGTTGTTCTTCAGTTTCGAACAAAGATCCAGACTTTATAAAAAGCCGGTAAACAGCTTCGCCTTCAGGCTTTTTATTGGGGTAAATGTAGTACGTAAGGCCATTGTCGAGTGTTCCCTTAACAAGTTTTTTCGGAGGCTTTAATTCTTGGGCGGATGAAAAAACGCTGGAAACAAGTAGTATTATGAATAATAAAATAAAATTTCTCATTGGGTAATGTTGTATGCATTCTGCAGCATTGGGTGCTGCATGCCTTATTGTGTTGGTCGTTTGTTCTGTTTCTGAGTTAGTTGATTTTAGTGATGGTAAATGCGCGTTGGTTTTCATCTTTTCCGGGCAGTCCCATTGTAAGCCCCAGACTGTTGCTTTCGATACGAATGGTCAGCGAATTGTCTTTTTGTGGATCCAGCACATGTGATTTCCATCGGATGCGCACCGGCATATCGTAAATTCCGGGTAAAAAAGTTAGCTCGCCGGATGTGTTGACCAGTTCATAATCCACTCCTTGCTGCAAGCCTTCGCCAGTTGAAATGGAGTAAGCAACTGTTAACTTCTCAGTTAATGGCTTGGAACTTAAAAAGATTTTGTATTCGGCAACGTAATTGGCTTTTGACGAAACCGTTGTAGTAGAAATCTCATCCTTCATAATGTGAATGAAAGCGTGATCATACGGCTTAAATTCATCTTTTTCACACGAGCAAAGCACAGAAATCAACAGAAATAAGAAGATGTATTTTGATGTTTTCATAACGATGTTTTAATTGTAAGATGGGTTTTGTTCCATTGACGGGTTGGTGTCCATTTCTTTTTGCGGAATGGGCAATACAAAGAAATCACTTGGGTATTGTATCTGTTTAACCGACGAATTTGTGTTGGCTGATCGGATCAGGTCCTGCTTCCGGCGGGTGATATCAAAAAACTGATGCCCTTCAAAGCAAAGCTCTTTGGTACGCTCGTTTTCAATCGTTTTGACCAGCTGGTCGTATGTTTCGTCCAGCGTAATTTCAGTAACGTCCACTTGCAGGCCACGGGCAATTATTGCTTTTACATCAGCGGCTGCTTCGTCTAACTTATTTTTATGAAGGTAGGCTTCCGCGCGGTTCAGGTACATTTCAGAGCCACGCAGCACAAAGGGATCGTAATGCTTGTTTTCTTCCGATACGTCGGCAGTTATGTAATATTTTTTGCAAACCGGCGAGTCGTCTTCTTTCGTTAATAGTTGCAAACGAATATCATTCTGATTCTGAAACAGGTTTATCAATGTATCCGCAGGTATGGCAAGAGGTGAAACGGGGGCATAAAATGTTGCCAGCGATGAACTTCTCAATGTGCCGTTTAGTCTGAAAATGTTCTCGACGCCGGGCTCCAGCTCGTTGTACATTTTCAGGTAATCGCTACCCAAAGAAAGAGGGACTTTATCAATCACCTTCGACGCGTATTCAATTGCCTTGTCCCAGTTTTCCATGTAAAGATAAACCCTCGACAATAGTCCGTAAACGGCATCGGGAGAAGCGTAGTAATCTTCGCGGGGCGAGGTTCCCTCAAAATATTGCAAAGAGCTTTCAAGGTCTTTGATAATCTGTTCGTACACTTCCTTCACAGTTTTTCGCGGAAGGTTAGTATCGGCTCCCGGTGTTTTCAATACGATCGGGATGCCCGCGTGTGTGGCATCGTCGGTGTAGTTGTACGGTTGCGCATAAACCCGGCACAGATCAAAATGCCCAAGTGCTCTTAAAAACAGGGCTTCGGCCATAATCCTGTTCAATTCAGTTTCCTGAACCGGAAACTTTTTTACCAGAGCTGGCTGGTACTCAATAATGTTGTTCGCATTTGCAATTGCTTCGTATATGTAACGCCAAATATATCCAACAGTCTCTAGTTCATCGCCGGGTGCTGAAGTAAAATTGTACTGCTTGATCATATCGCCGCTTTCGGCAACAGAGCTAAGATGAAGCATATTTCCTGCCACTTCGGGGTATTTCATAAAATCGGAACTGTAATAACTGTAATACAAAGCATAAGTTCCGGGCAGTGCTGCACGTATGCCTTCTACATCCGAAAACAGAACAGGGATGGTGGTTTTGCCAATGGGATCAACCTCCAGAAAATCGCAGGCATTTATACTTGCTGCAATAAATGCGATGCTGATGTATTTTATTATTTTGTTTTTCATGTGTATCTATTTTTTTCGAACATCATTGGAAATCCTTCTGATGTTGCTGGCTTGTTTCGTTTAAAAAGTCAGGTTCAGGTTTACCGAATACATTTCTTCGAGTGGGAAACCACGCATTAACTGGCGGTACGAGTTTCTGGTTTTGCTGTCGTGGCGGGTCCAGATTCCCAGGTTGTCGCCGATTAAACTTATGCTGGCCTTTTCTATTCCTATTCTTTCCAGGTACTGTTTGGGCATATCGTAGGTAAGAGCGATGTTCTGCAGACGCAGGTTGGTTTTTTCGTATAGGAAACGGGTTGAGTTCATGGCCGATTTGGTAGAAATACCCCAAATGGGTTTGGGATTGAGCGCCATGTCTCCCGGTTTCTTCCAGTAATCCATCTGGTTAACCGATTGATTTTGTGACATGATGTTTAACCCGTCAGAAACCACGTTACGGGCATAGGAACTAAATGCGTAGCCGCCTATTTCGAAATTGAATAACATTGACAGCGTGAAACTCTTGTAGCCCACGGTATTGGTAAAACCACCGGTTAAATAGGGTGTGGATGATTTACCTGGTACCCGGTTGTCGTAACTGTAGGTTCGGGTAATATTCCCGTCTTTATCGTACCAAAGTGGTGCACCGTCGCGCGGATCAACGCCTGCCCAGCGCACCAGGTAATAGGTGTCGATACCTTCGCCTTCTTTCCAAAGCTTCTCATTAACTGTTTTTACGATCCCGTCATATAATTTGAGCAGGATATTTTTGTTATGCGAAAAATTAATGTTTGTACTCCAGTCTAGGTCAGTATTCTTTATCCAATCAAAGGAAAGAGTTGCTTCGTAACCCCTGTTTCTGATTTCACCAATATTACGGGTAATGCTGGTGCTTCCGGTCGTCCGGGATACATCCATCTTGCTTAAAAGATTGGTGGTTTTGTTGTTGTACCATTCTGCATCAATGTCCACAAAGTCAAATAGCCGTATTCTGAATCCGATATTTGCCATGTAGGTTGTTTCCCAGCTTAAAGTAGGTTGCGGTGTTCTTGTCATAACCGTTCCCTGTTCGTTGTAATAATTATACGAATCGCCGTAAGAATAAATACCAAGGGCTTCCTGGCTTCCCAGGCGTGAGTTTCCGTTTGTACCGTAACTTGTTTTCAGTTTTAGAAGGTCGATGATCTCGCTGTTAAAGAACTGTTCGTTATGTATGTTCCATGAATACCCCAGCGAGTAAAATTTGCCCCAGCGTACATCTTTCCCAAACGAGGAGTTACCATCGGCGCGGGCATTAAAATTCAGGAAATATCGCTTGTCGAATGAGTAGGTAAGCTGCCCGAAAAAAGACATCGCCCGGTCAACATCGGCGCTACTGTAACCCTGCCGGTCTATCGCATAAGAAACCTCTTTTATGTGGTCGTTTATAAAACCCGTGCCATAAGAGCTGGTGGAACGGTATTTTCTTGAATTGATTTCCATCCCCAGCAATGAAGAAACCGTGTGCTTGCCAAATGTTTTCAGGTAATTGAAACGATTGATGTTGGTAATAAACAAGGTATTCATGTGCGAGCGGTTGGCAATACCAATGGGTGTGCCATCCGAATTCATCCCCGACCAGTTGCTGCGTGCCTTGTAAATATCTTCGAAACGACTTTGGTAGTCCATTCCCAATTGCGAAGTAAGTGTCAGCCCCTCCGATAACTGATAGGTCAGGATAAAGTTTGCGTTCGACATAAAAGCCCTCTGCCGGTAATCGTTCTGTTCTCGCTCCGCTACACTGTTAAAGAATTTTTTAGAGGTCCAATTCGGTTCGTTGTTAGCAGTTTTACCGTCAATGATTTTATTGTAACGCCGATAAGTACCATCCGGATTGTAGGGGGTGTAGATCGGAAGAAATTCATAGTAATCCCGGCCCATGTTAAAAATATCGTCGACGGTGTAGGTTGCCGATAAAATGAACGTAGTGGAAAGTTTATCCGTTACATATATTTCATTGTTGGTGCGGAAAGAGTACCGGTCGGTTTTGTTGCCCTTTATCGTTTGCTGTTCATTGTAGTAGCCTCCCGAAATGTAGAAAGTTGACTTATTGCTTCCCCCCTTTAATGTAAGGTTCAGTAGTCTATTCTGTCCCAGTTCGAAGAAAACATCGTTCCAGTCGGTTGAGGTTGAACTGTACTGGTTCATATCGCTGTCCTGAAATGGAAAATACTTCATATCCAACCCGGCATTCTGGTAGGCAACTTTTGCCAGTTCCAGGTACTGGCCTCCATTTAGTGTTTTTACTTTGGAAGATTCATCGATTCTGGAGATACCATAGCGGGCGTTGACAGTTAACTGCGGAGGCAGGTCTTTTACACCCTTCTTGGTGGTAACAAAGATTACCCCGTTGGCACCGTTTGCCCCGTAAATAGAAGTGGCGGACGCATCTTTTAGTACCGTAATGGATTCAATGTCTTCCGGGTTTAACCCTGCCAGGGGAGATACGGATGTTTGTACGCCCGCAACCAGGTTGGTTTTGCCACCTGTATAAATGGGGGTGCCATCAATAATCCACAAGGGTTCGTTGGATGCCGACAAAGATGCCGCTCCCCTGATACGGGTATTGTAGCGGGTACGGGTGGTTGCCGGAGAGTCGGTATTTGGCTCGATTTTTAAGCCGGGAACAATCCCATCTAATAAAAGGTCTACACGGGTTGCTGGTCTCGATTTAATTTGTTCCGCATTTACCTGGTAAGCAGAGCCTACCATATCCGATTTCTTTTGCACCGTACCATAAGCTCCTTTTACGGTAATGTCGGCAATCGAAATCTCTTCTGTTCCCATTTTTATGTCGATGATTTCTCTGCTGCCAACCTGTATCTTTTGGGTTTTTAAGCCAATGAATGAAAACTCGAGGAAGGTTTCGGGAAGTAAACGGCCTTTTATTTCATATTTCCCGTTTACGTCGGTAATTGTGCCAAGGTTGGTGCCTTTTATCCAAATGTTAACACCGGGGATGGGCAGCCCCGATTGATCGGTAACCGTACCTTTTACGGTATGCGCGTCTTGCCTCAATTTTGTAGGAATGGTTGCTTCAGCCGGTTTGGAAAGGATTACAATTT
Organism: Draconibacterium sp.; assembly: GCA_047971205.1. Lineage (GTDB taxonomy): Bacteria > Bacteroidota > Bacteroidia > Bacteroidales > Prolixibacteraceae > Draconibacterium. Next base: position 140 of record JBKDZK010000951.1, on the reverse strand, counting down.
GCCGGTCGTGTACTTCGTAGGTTACTAATCAGTGTCAAATTTATAAAATCAATCGTTACTAACAATTATGCCTGCTCTGTGTTAATAAGTTTCTGGTTTTATGGCTTTTAGGGTTTGTGCTATTGTGTTATTTTGATTTG
>JBKDZK010000950.1:0-2640 GCA_047971205.1 Draconibacterium sp. | reverse complement strand
ACAGTACAAACAAGCTTCTGTTTTAACACCGGTATCCTGCATCTTTTTTATATACTCCTGAAAATAGAGTAAGTGCAAATAGGAAAAAAATCGACCGTTTCATACGCGTATATTTTAGGTGATATGTTTCAATAGTTCTTTTACCGGAATCAGGTCAAATTCGTTGTATTGTTTTTCTTTAAAATGAGCAATAAATTCCTTGTTCAGCATAAATAATCTGCTGTTAAAAGTATCCTGCGGAAAGGTGTTTTCTTCCGAGAATTCATCCATGTCAAACTCCGTAAAATTCAATTCACAGGCCGATAACTCCCAGTCGCCGTCTTCGTTCATATAAAGTAAGGGAAGCCCATGGGTGCGACAAATAACCGGTCTTTCGTCGTAAATGGCGCATTTGTGATCTTTCAAAAAAACGCAGCTATTCTCGTCTTTGGTCGCAGGAACATCGTGTTGGTATTCTTTCTCTTTCAGCCGTTCGCGGATGGAATAAAATTCAACAGGAAAAATGCTGTAATCCATGCAACACAGATCGCAGCCGGCCTTGCACATCATGTGCTTTTGGTGTTTTTCAGCGAGTTTGGCAGCAAGAGCATCTATCTGATCCCGTTGCTTTCTGTAGCTTTCTAATATGTTTTTATTTTCCATTTGGCAAGAGTAGTAAAATCATTCAAAATAAAAGTAAACTTCTGTGTTTTCATTTCCAAATCATTATTTTTGCCAGAACAGGACAGAACAGTAAGACGTAAACTACTATGAATAAAAAACTACTTTTCCCGGTAATTTTGCTGATTTACAGCAGCGTTCTTTTGGCGCAGAATGAAAATTTTGATTTTCTAGACCCTAGTTTGCCCGTTGATGAGCGGGTGGATATTCTTGTTTCACAAATGACTTTGGAGGAAAAAGTAGATCAGTTGCTCTATAATTCAAAGGCGGTGGATCGCTTACAGGTCCCGGAATACAACTGGTGGAACGAGTGTTTGCACGGAGTGGCCCGTGCCGGTTACGCAACGGTTTTTCCGCAGTCGATTACTATTGCTGCATCGTGGGACAAAGATCTAATGTACCGGACGGCCACAGCCATTTCGGATGAAGCCCGGGCAAAACATCATCAGTTTGTAAGAGATGGCAAGCGGGGCATGTACCAGGGCTTGACTTTCTGGTCGCCAAACATCAATATTTTTCGTGACCCGCGCTGGGGAAGAGGCCATGAAACCTATGGCGAAGATCCCTACCTGACGGGCGTTTTGGGAGCTGCCTTTGTAAAAGGTTTGCAGGGAGATGATCCGAAATACCTCAAAGTGGTTGCTACGGCCAAGCATTATGCGGTACATTCCGGTCCGGAGCCATTGCGGCATGAATTTAATGCAGTGGTTAGCGAGCGGGACCTCAGAGAAACTTATTTGCCGGCATTTCGAACGCTGGTAAGAGAGGCGGATGTATATTCAGTAATGGGGGCTTACAACCAGTTTAAAGGTTATCCGTGTTGTGCCAGTCCCGATCTTTTTTACATACTCCGCAATGAATGGGGATTTCAGGGCTATGTAGTTTCGGACTGCTGGGCCATTTCTGATTTTTATATGTTTCAAACCTTTTCAAAAGATGCGGCAGAAGCTTCTGCGGCGGCGGTAAAGGCCGGCACCGATCTGAATTGTGGCGTAGCCTACGCTCATTTGCCTGAAGCTGTAAAACGAGGATTGATTACAGAAGATGAAATTGATGTGGCCGTGAAACGCTTGTTTATGGCGCGTTTCAAGCTAGGGATGTTTGATTCTGATAAAGATGTGGCCTATGCCCGGATTCCGTTTTCGGTGAATACTTCAAAAGAGAATGCCGAGCTTGCTCTCGAAGCAGCCCGGAAAAGTATTGTGTTGCTAAAGAACAAGGAGCAGGTTTTGCCGCTTTCGAAAGACATAAAAACGTTGGCGGTAATTGGCCCGAATGCGGATAACTGGGAATCACTGGTCGGAAACTACAACGGAATAGCCAGGCATCCGGTTACGGTTTTGAAAGGTTTGCAGGAAAAGCTTCCGGATACCGAAATCCTGTATGCTGAAGGAAGTCACCTGGCAAAAGGAGTAAGTAACTTGCACGTAATTCCGGGAGCATACCTTGAAACCCCCGATGGCAAACCGGGAGTTACTGGCGAATATTTTGCAAATGCCCAACTGGAAGGAGAACCTGCTTTTACGCGTGTAGATACAAATATTGATTTCTACTGGGAAAATGATGCTCCCGCTCCGCAATTAAACGATGATGATTTTAGTATTCGCTGGACCGGCTACCTGGTTCCTCCGGTTAGCGGGAGCTACAACATTGGTTGCTGGGGCATGCCCACGCTCGATATTTGGCTGGAAGGAGAAAAGATTCTGCAACACAACACCGAGCATCACGCATTTCACCACGAGAAGGCTGTTAAGCTTGAGGCCGGAAAGAAATACAAGTTTGTTTATGAATACAAAAATTGGCACGGTGATGGCGATGCCAAACTAATGTGGACCATGCCCAACGATAACATGCTTAATGAAGCGGTGGCAACCGCCCGGAAAGCCGATGCCGTTGTTTTGGTGCTGGGCTTGTCACAACGTCTCGAAGGCGAAGAGATGCCCATAAAAGTAGATGGTTTTGAAGGTGGCGACCGTACGC
>JBKDZK010000949.1:0-9903 GCA_047971205.1 Draconibacterium sp. | reverse complement strand
TATGAATATCCAGGCAACAATATTGGTACCCGGCTTTTCCCGACGCATGAAACGCCGGAAAACAACGAAACTTACGCTTTTAGTTTTTCAAGAAAGAACTCGACCATTCCAATGCCCGACTCATCCACAATACCAATAGCCGGAGCATAAATTACAGCCTCCAGCCCTAGTTTATCGGCTTTGTTCTTCAACGCTTTGGCATGCAAGGGATGATGATTCAGCTCATCTTCACTCGTGGGGATGCCTCCGTCAGCTTTATTCAACACAAAAAAAGGCGGTGCATTTTGATCCATCTTCCCCAAAAAATCGAGCTCCTGCCGAATGGCGGTTTGCTTGTACAAATCCATTCCTTCCGGCGATTTAAACCCAAAAGCGCGTGCAATAACCAGCAAATCCTGCGGACTTTTCATTTCGGGCAAACCCAGTATTCCGGACCATTGCAGAATATCGTAAGTTGCCTGCGTGGCAAAAGCTCCGGCACAAACAATCCGCGTTGATTCGCGCAAAACCGGATCAGCATTTCGAGGATCGGCCATATCGCCTGAGAAAGCCAGCCACAAACAGGTTCCGGCTCCTGCAGATCCTCCGGAACAGGCAATGCGGTTTTTATCCACATTGTATTTTTCGGCATGATGACGAATGTATTGCAGACACCTTTTGGAATCAGACATACTTCCCAAAATACCATACGGAGGTTCGTTCAGATAACGGTAATTAATGGTTGCCACCGAAACACCCGCCTCCAAAAAACGGGGCCAGTCTTCCGAATCGTAGTACCTCGACTTATCGCCGCCAATAAACCCGCCGCCGTGTATAAAAATTACAAGCGGCGTCGGTTCTTCTGAATCGGCCAGCCAAATATCAAAGGTATTTTTTTCGTGATCACCGTAACGTTCGTTACAGAAAGTAGCGCGCACGCACGCCGCGTTGACAGGCTCCATCATTTGCTGCTGTTCCTCCATAGAATTCAAAAATAGGGGAACAAATGTAAAAATATTGCCTACACGAGCCAAAGACAGGCCAGATTATTTATCGAAGTTCTGGCAAACAACTGCTTGCTCTGGTTAAAACGTTCCAAAAATGGCGTGCTTCTCCGAGTTAAAATAAATGGTAGAATAAATATGAAAATTCTCTTTATTGGTGGTAAGTTTCCGTTCCATGTACAACACGGGCTGCCCCGGCTTTAAATGCAGCAACTGCCTGATTTTTACGGTTGGTTTCACTGCCTTCAGCTTTTGTTCTCCGCCAATAATTTCAATTTGGTAATTTTGCCGCAAAATTTCAAACAACGATTTATTCTCGAACGAACGCTGTGCAATCCGCGGCAGGTAAATATTCGGAAGATGGTTGATATCATAAAAAACCGGCTCGTCTTCCACATACCGCAGGCGTTCCATGTATATACAGCCCGACTCCTGTTCGAGCTCCGAAAGCTCAAAAGGAAAATCTTCGGGCCAGGTTTGCACCGTTGGTTTTTGCAGGATATCTGTTTTCAGGTAACGCACCCCAACCGCCGAAGCTGTTCCGGCAATCGAAAGAATACCAATGTTCTGCGGAGGTTTTCGCACAATACTTCCCTTGCCCTGCTTTTTGAAAATCAGGCCGTCTTTCACCAACGTTTCCAAAGCATGACGCACAGTGGGGCGCGTCATCTCATAAACGGCACTTAATTCATTCTCCGAAGGCAAAAGATCACCCTCCTGATACACCCCGGCAAGAATTCGTTTCCGGAGCACCTCGTACAACTTCCGATATTGAGGTAAACTTTCCATGTGACCTCAAAGTTAAAATTTTTTTAAAATATGGCAACACAACTTGTAAATACAAGTTATAAAATATAATTTTACATCCGCATTTTAAGATATCACTATTTTGCTGATTTATTGATGCTTAAAAATAAGCGGCAATATTATTTGTATTTACAAGTACGACAAATTAATAAAACGATCAAATATGGCAACACCTGTAATGATGCCACGACAAGGACAATCAGTTGAATCATGCATCCTTGGACAATGGTACAAAGAAGTAGGAGAAGAAGTCAACGAAGGCGACATTCTGTTCTCCTACGAAACCGACAAAGCCTCGTTTGAAGAGGAAGCCAAAGAAAGTGGCATTTTGCTGGCTACATTTTTTGAAGAAGGAGACGAGATTCCGGTATTGACAAATGTGGCGGTAATAGGCAAACAAGGAGAATCAATTGAAAAATTCAAACCCGGTGCCTCAGAAGGAGAAGCAGAAAAAGCTCCTGAGGAAGTTACCGAAGAGGCGCCCAAAGTTATTGAATTTGAGGTAGAAGAAGACCAGGCTGGAGCGCGCCTGCGAATTTCGCCGCTGGCCCGTAACATGGCAGCGAAAATGGGTGTTGACATCCAGACGCTAAAAGGCACCGGCCCGCACGGAAGAATCATTGCCCGCGACATTGAAGAAGCCGCTCAAAAACCAGCTGCCAAAGCAGTTATTGAAGCGCCGGCAGTAAAAGCCGCTCCTGTGAGCAAACCTGCGCCCGCAGCTGTTCTCGAAACCGGAGATGATTTTGAAATAAAAGCCATTCCGAATATTCGTAAGCTAATTGCCAATGCAATGCATCAGTCGCTGCAAAACTCGGCACAGCTGACGCACCACATGAGTGCTGACGCCCGCCAGGTGATGAAACTGCGTAAGAAATTCAAAGCTCAGCTCGAAGCCGGCGAAATCAAACAAAACGTTACCATCAACGACCTGGTTTGCTATGCTGTTATCCGAGCGCTGGAAAAATACCCGCAAGCGAACACGCATTTCCTGGGCGATAAAATGAGATGGTTCAAGAAGGTTCACCTTGGATTAGCCGTTGACACAGAGCGTGGATTGATGGTGCCTGCATTGAAAAATGCGGATGACCTTTCCATTACCGGCCTTTCAAGCCAGTTAAAACAATTGTCAACTGCCGCCCGTGCCGGAAATGTAAATCCCGATTTACTAAGCCCTGCAGCTGCAACTTTTACCGTTTCGAACCTGGGAAATTACGGAGTGGAAATGTTTACGCCGGTGATCAACCTGCCACAAACTGCTATACTGGGAGTTTGTACCATTGTTCCGCGCCCAAAAGAACTGGAAGATGGTGTCTACGGCTTTGTTCCGATGATGGGACTCTCGCTGACTTACGACCACCAGGCACTTGACGGCGGAGAAGCAACACTGTTCCTGGCTGAAATCAAAAATCAAATCGAGAATTTACAAGTTTAGAGTTCAGTGTTCAAAGTTCAAAGTATGTTCTACTCTGAACACTGAACTTTAAACTCTGAACTGGCTGTTAGAATTTTGAAAAACATATAAATCAGAAGAAATGCCAAAAGTACAATATATAAATCCGGACGAAGTACGTAAACCCGGTCAAATTGAGTTCAAACCAATCCCGGTGAACCAGTACAACAAAACAATAGAAGACGAGAAAGAAAATTTCTCGAACGACGACCTGATACGCATTTTCCACGACATGGTGGTTATCCGCGAATTTGAAACCATGCTCAACCTCATAAAAACACGGGGAGAATACAACGAAGTTCCATACAACCACCCGGGCCCCGCTCACCTTTCCATCGGACAGGAAGCTGCTGCAGTGGGTATGGCTTACACGCTGGGAGTGGAAGATTTTATTTTCGGCTCACACCGCAGCCACGGCGAAATCCTGGCCAAAGGTCTTTCGGCCATTTCCAAACTCAGCGACGAGCAACTGGAAAAAATCATGGACTCGCATTTTGACGGAATCACTGCCGCACCGGTAAAAGCAGGCCACACCGGAACCACCAAAGAACTGGCCATCAAATTCCTGATATACGGAACGCTGGCTGAAGTTTTTGCCCGCGAAACAGGCTTTAACAGAGGACTAGGTGGTTCGATGCACGCTTTCTTTACTCCTTTTGGTGTTTACCCAAACAACGCCATCGTTGGAGGTTCGGGCGACATTTCGGTGGGTGCAGCGCTTTACAAAAAAGCAAACCGCAAACCGGGTATCGTGGTGGCCAATATTGGTGATGCATCGATGGCTTGCGGCCCTGTTTGGGAAGGACTGACCTTTGCCACCATGGATCAGTTTAACGAACTATGGGAAGGCGATATGAAAGGTGGACTACCGCTGATCATTAACATTATGAACAACCAATACGGGATGGGTGGACAAACCTGTGGCGAAACCATGGGATATAACATTGCAGCCCGCATTGGCGCCGGATTGAACGACGACCAGATGCATGCCGAACGTGTGGATGGTTACAACCCGCTGGCAGTGATCGACGCTTACAAACGGAAAAAGAAAATTTTGGAAGAAAAACGCGGTCCGGTACTGCTTGACGTGCTGACTTACCGTTACAGCGGCCACTCGCCTTCTGACGCCTCATCGTACAGATCAAAAGAGGAAGTGGAAGCATGGGAAGCCCAGGATTCCATCATCTGGTTTGGGAAAGAACTGGTAAAAGCCGGCGTTGCCACCGAAGAACAACTGGAAGCGATTAAAATTTCTACAACCGAACTGATCACTTACGCACTGAAACTGGCGATCGATGATGAAGTTTCGCCCATCATGAACATGAAAAAGCATCCGAACCTGATCGGAGAAATGATGTTCAGCAATCAGTCCGTAGACAAAATGGAAGACCGTCCGGTGGAAGTGAACCACCCGATGGAAGAAAATCCACGTGTTCAGCAACTGGCAAAAAAAGAACGCTTTATGTTTGACGCCAACGGAAAAGCGCATTCAAAAATTAAAACTTACGGATTACGCGATGGTATCTTTGAAGCCATTGTCGACCGTTTCTACAAAGACCCGACCCTGATTGCCTATGGAGAAGAAAACCGCGACTGGGGCGGCGCATTTGCCGTGTACCGCGGATTAACCGAGGCCCTTCCCTACCACCGATTGTTTAACTCGCCTATTTCGGAAGCATCGATTGTTGGAACTGCAATTGGCTATGCGATGTGCGGTGGCCGCGTTATTCCGGAGATCATGTATTGCGACTTCCTGGGCCGCGCCGGCGACGAAGTTTTCAACCAGCTTCCCAAATGGCAGGCCATGAGTGGTAACGTACTCAAAATGCCGGTAGTGATCCGTGTTTCTGTAGGTTCAAAATACGGAGCGCAACACTCGCAGGACTGGACAGCTCTGGCTGCTCATATCCCGGGACTAAAAGTGGTTTTCCCGGTAACTCCTTACGACGCCAAAGGCTTGATGAACACCGCCCTGCAGGGAACCGACCCGGTTATTGTCTTTGAAAGTCAACGTTTGTATGATATTGGCGAGCAATTCCACAAAGAAGGTGTTCCGGCAGAATACTACGAACTTCCGCTGGGCGAACCGGATATCAAGAAAAAAGGAAGCGACCTAACCATTCTGACCATCGGCGCTACTTTGTACCGTGCTTTGGATGCCGCCAAAACACTGGAAGAAAAATACGGCGTATCGGCAGAAGTAATCGACGCCCGTTCGCTGGTTCCTTTCAACTACGAGCCGGTAATCGAATCGATCAAAAAAACCGGCCGGATCGTTATTTCGGGTGATGCATCGGCACGCGGATCGTTCCTGCGTGACCTGGCATCGAACATTACCGAGCTGGCCTTCGACTACCTCGACGCTCCGCCAGTGGTAGTGGGTTCGCGTAACTGGATCACTCCGGCACACGAACTGGAAGATTATTTCTTCCCGCAACCCGAATGGATCATCGACGCCATCCACGAAAGAATTGTTCCTTTAAAAGGACATGTATGTGAAAATGATTTTACCGAGGCAGAACAATTGGACAGGAATGCCAGAGGTATTTAATTCATAGTTAAGGATGCACTAGTTGGTAAAAGCATCCAAAGTTTTGGTTTTTATTAGAATGAAAGCCGGTTTCAGAGGAAGCCGGTTTTTTTCCCTCTTTAAAAAACTTACAACAAGATACTTATGTTAGCTTAATACATTTTCAATGGCTGTCCGATCTGCAATACCGAGTTCTCGGAAATGTTATTCAGACGGCAAATATCTTTGATCGGGGTTTTGAATTTTCGTGAAATCACCCAAAGCGAATCACCCGAACGCACCTTGTAAAATTCAGGAATTGCTGCATTGTTTGAATATCCCCGGGGCTTTAAGGTTTGATGCAAAGCCACAAGTGTTTCAAAATTCCGGGCTTCGTCCCTTATTTGCTGTTCTCCAAAATCAAACACCAGCTCCGGGTCAAAAGCCCTTCCCTCCTGGCGTATCTCGAAATGCAAATGCGAGCCACGTGCACGACCGGTACTCCCTGCCAAACCAATGGCTTCGCCTTTGGCCACCCACTCTCCCTCTTTTCTCAAAAATTTTGAAAGATGGGCGTAATATGTTTCGATATTATTGGCGTGCTGAATGATGATAATATTTCCAAAGCCGCTCCCCCAGCCCGACCGGGTAATGTTTCCATCGTTAACAGCGTAAACAGTATCGCCGCGTTCCATTTTCAGATCGGTGCCGTAATGCATCCTTTCCGAACGCGGACCGTAATCGCTGATCACCTTTCCCCCGTTACCGGGTACCATAAAACCCGCCAGGTAACTTTTGTACTGTTCCTGTTCCTGCGTTTTTATCACATTGTATTCAGTTAAAGAAACAGGGGCTTCCAAACCGGGCACAATTACCAGTTCATCAGTATTTACATACTGTGCATTACTCTGAAAACCAACAAAAAAAAGAAGTACCAGCAAAAGAAAAATTACTCTCATACGATAAAAAATCGGGTCAATTTCACGCAATAGTAGTGAAAAATATGTTTTCTGCGACATCCGGTTTCTGCTTTTAGAAACACTAACAAATCATTTACGAAACATTAACAAACTTATCAGGCGGGAAATTTTTTCCAGGCTGCCAAAATCAACAGAATCCAGCCGCCGATAAAACTTAAGCCACCAATCGGCGTAATGGCCCCCAGTATTTTAATCCCCGAAAGCGACAAAACATACAAACTCCCCGAAAACAAAACAATACCGATAAACAATAAAATAGCCGACCATTTCAGGTAAGCCGAAGGCATAAAAAACGATAAAACGCCCACCAGCAACAAGCCCAAAGCATGGTAAAAGTGATATTTAACACCCGTTTCCCAGGTTTGTAACATTTCGGAACTTAGATGCGTTTTTAAGGCATGTGCACCAAAGGCCCCCAATCCGACAGCCAAAGCCAGTAACACGGCTGATAATAGTATGATAATTCTGCTCATTTAATATTGATTTTATTTTTATGAATGAACAACAAGAAAAGCCGCCTGAAAGTTTCCCGCCCCAGTAATCTTTAAAACAGGATACCAAAGGACACCTGAAAATAAGCAGTTTTGTTTCTTTGCACCTAAATTCAGATCAGAATATTATGACACAGGCAAAAAGCATATTTACCACCTTCCCCGACACGGAAGACTTATTAAAATGGTACAAAGAACAGTCCCCCAAAGCAGTCCCGAACATTAACGGACACATACACACGCCGCACTCGTTCAGCGCCTTCTCGAATATTGAACAGCCTTTTGAAATGGCAAAAACAGAAGATGTTTCGGTTTTGGGCATCAACGATTTTTATACCACCGACGGCTATAACGAATTTGCGGAGATGGCCCGGAAACACAATATTTTCCCGCTTTTCAACATTGAGTTTATGGCTTTGCAGAACGACCTGCAACAAGCCGGCATTCGGGTAAACGACCCCAGCAACCCCGGCCGCACTTATTTTAGCGGCAAAGGACTTCGTCAGCCTGCGAAGATGAGTGAAGCCTCTTCCCAAAAAATCAGCAACCTGCAAACCGAAAGCAACCGCCAAACCTACGAAATGGTGGAAAAACTAAATGGTTTCCTGGCAGAAAACGATATCGATCTTCAATTCGATGCTGACGAGTTACAAAACCGGCTGGCTAAAAATCTATTTCGCGAACGCCACATTGCACAAGCAATACGGATTGCAGTCTTTGAGAAAGAGGAAACTGATTTGGGAAGAGCCAAACTTTTCAATGCTATTTTCCAGGAGAAAGCGGTTAAATCAGCCATCGACGATGTAGCCGGGCTGGAAAACGAAATACGCGGTAACCTATTAAAAGCGGGCGGCGCTGCTTTTGTTTCGGAAGATCCAAAAGCTTTTCTTTCGCTGGAAGAAGTAAAAGAACTGATCATTGATGCAGGTGGAATTCCGTGTTATCCGGTTTTGTTGGATTTTGGCAACGCTAATTTCACAGACTACGAAGCCGACAAAGAAAAACTGCTGGCCGAACTAAAAAGCAAAAATGTATTCAGCATTGAATTGATCCCAGGGAGAAACAACTTCGACATTTTCAAGAACTTTGTACAGTTCTTCCACCAAAACGGCTTTGTGATTACTTTCGGAAGTGAACACAATACTCCACAACTCGATCCGATCAAACTAAGTTGTGGCGGAGGTATCGATCTGGATGAAGAGCTCAAAGAGATCAATTATGAAGGCACTGCTGTTGTGGCGGCTCACCAGTATTTGGTAGCCAACGGCAAAGAGGGCTACTTAAAAGGACAAATTGCCAAAACCGAAGAAAAAGCTGCCTTTGTTGAGTTAGGAAAAGCAGTAATTGCAAAATTTCTAAGTATGTAATTCGAACTCTCTGAGAAACTCAGTGCTCTCTGTGGTAAAAAAATCAAAACACAGAGTTCACAGAGAAGACACGGAGAACCACAAAGAAATAAAAACCATGAACCAGGGAATTAAAGATTTAATTGAAGTTTCGCGTAGTTACGGTAGCCAAAAGGAATATGTGATTGCAGGCGGAGGAAATACTTCGTTTAAAACAGACGATCAGCTTTGGGTAAAGGCAAGCGGATTTGCGTTGTCGACCATAGGCGAAGAAGGTTTTGCCGTGATGGACCGCAGCAAGCTGGCTAAAATTTCAGAAAACGAATACAGCTCCGATCCTTTTGAACGCGAAAGCCAAATTAAAGATGATTTAGCGGACGCGACCATAACAAAAGACAAACGCCCTTCGGTGGAAACATCGTTCCACAATGCCATCAACTACAAATTTGTGGTTCACCTGCACCCAACTTTGGTAAACGGAATCATGTGCAGCAACCAAGCAGAAGAGTTGGTGAAACCGGTATTTGGCAACGAAGCGGTTTACATTCCTTACATCGATCCCGGTTACATTTTATTCAAAGCTGTTGAAGCCAAAATCATAGCGTTCAGGGCAGAAAAAGGATACGACCCGAAAGTTATTTTACTTCAGAACCACGGCATTTTTGTAAGTGCCGATACCATTCAGGAGATCACTGAAATTTACGACGGGATTATTGCCAACATCGAAAAGGCAGTCTCCAATACCGTGGACGAAACCGCACTTCCGGTTGCTGAACACGTAACACAAGTTGTACCGGCCATTCGTGCCATTGTTTCGCAGGAAGGTTTGAAAACGATCAAAGTAACAAACTCGGCATTAGTTGAAAAATTCAACTCAAGTGCTGAAGCTTTCGAAAAAGTGAATTACCCATTCACTCCCGATCTGATTGTTTATTGCAAATCGAAATACATTTATATCGATGAAGTTGCCTCTCCTGAAGCAACAATCACAGCCTTCAAAACAAAATATGAAGCTTTTATTGCTGATTATGGATTTGCTCCAAAGGTTGTGTTTATTAAGGGCATCGGAATGCTTTCGATTGGCGACAACGCAGCACAGTCGAATATCATAAAAGAGGTTTTCGAAGATGCCATGAAGATTTCGTGGTTGTCGGAATCGTTCGGTGGTCAGCATTTTATGACACCCGAGCAGATCAACTTCATCGATACCTGGGAAGTGGAGAATTACCGCCGCAAAGTATCGGCAGGAGCCGCAGCCGGACGTGTTGAAAACAAAATTTCGATTGTTACCGGTGCCGCCCAGGGATTTGGCGAAGGCATTGCACGTGTGATGA
>JBKDZK010000948.1:0-3325 GCA_047971205.1 Draconibacterium sp. | reverse complement strand
ATTTGGATTATCTAACAGGCGGCACAAATGGATATATCGCCCGTTACAGTCCAATGCTAAAAAAAGTAACCCTCCCTTTGTCAATGGCAAATCTAATAGCTGGAACGTATGTCGAAAGATTTATTGCTTATACCGGGTGTTTAGCAGTAGAAGAAGTATCAACTTGTAACGATTGGGGAACTAATTACCATCAATTGGCGTCTTCAATGATGAAACAAGTAAAAGTATTCGACCAGCCTACTTTAAGGCTGAACGGTCTTTCATGGGGTTCATCAGCATTAGAGTATATTGATATTGACTGGACAAACACCGTAAATAACGGAGTTACTTTGATTACACTTTCTTACAACCAAATGGATGCCACAGAACTCGACAGAATTTTCACAGCCTTACCAACGGTAACCGGTTCAGAAACAAGTACGGTTACCGGAAATCCGGGAGCTGCAACCTGTACACCCTCAATTGCCGAGGCCAAAGGCTGGACAGTAACTACATAAAATTTACCAATATGAAAACACTACTATTAATTCCATTATTGTTGATCCCTTACCTGCTTTACGTTTACTGGAAATACGGAATGACCAAAAGTATTTCGGAAACCTACCGCTTCACCCAAAAGTGGGAAAAAGTGTGGTTTACCATCTCGATGTTTTTAGTGGCCATACCTATTATGATTGTGGGTTTCGATGTATCAGATCCAGAGCAGGTGTTAATACTTTGGCTGCTGGCCGGTGGGTTGATCTGCCTCATTGGTGCTACCCAGGTATTCTGGAACGGAGGTATGGAACATACCGCCCACATGCTTGGCAGCTATGGCGGCATAGGAGCCGGAATGCTGGCCCTGTTGATACATTGCACTTCGGTTGTAACTATTGCGCTGGTGAACTTGTTTGTTGTCTTTGCGGCGTTGCAAATGATACCGTGGAATAAGTTTGAAAAGTACAAGATACCTCACCGGATCTATTGGGTTGAAGTGGCGGCTATTGTTACTGCTCAACTGGCGCTTTTGTTTGCTTAATTAACTAATAGGAGGACAAAAAATGACTGTTAAGGAATGGTTTAAAACACAAGTAACGTTCGATGCTATAAAGGCATCGCTGCCTGTCTGGAAGAAAGTGTTTACTGACGGGTGGAATCTGATTATGTTTGCCGCTTTGGCAATTATGTGTTTTGTAATGTGGCGAACGAGCGACGACGCAGGAGCAGCTACCACCTTTTTAAGCACGTGGCTGGTAGTGCACCGTTACATTATCGCTTACAAAAACATGCAGCTGTCGGATTTATTGAACAGAAGAGGGGAATAAAAACCCCCGCCTCTCCCTGGTAAAGCTCTCACCCCGTACCAGGAAGCAAAGGTGCCATAACACCACGGCGAAGGCAGTAATGTCTTCACGGTGTTATGGCACCTTTATTTTATGGAGTGAGAGACGACAAATGTAAGAACTTTTTAATGATTTAGTGAATGAAAACGCCAATCAGTTACTACGGAGGAAAGCAAAACCTGATTACCACCATTATGCCACTGATACCCCCACACGTTACCTATGTTGAACCTTTTGTGGGTGGCGGGGCTGTGTTTTGGTCGAAGCCCAAAAGCGAGGTAGAAGTGATAAACGACTACAACCGTGAGCTGATAAACTTTTACGAGGTGGCACAGAGTGAGTTTGTGGAGCTGGAGAAGATGATCAGGATTAGTTTGCACTCTCGTTCGCTGCACAGCGATGCTACGGTGATCTACAACAACCCGCATATGTTCACCCGGATAAAAAGAGCCTGGGCAGTTTGGGTGTTGGCTGCACAGTCGTTTAGTGCCATGCTGGATGGCAGTTGGGGCTACGATAAGCAGAAGGGAACTACCTCGAGGAAGATTGCAACCAAACGTGATCAGTTCACGATTGACTATGCCATACGCCTGCAGAACGTGCAGATTGAATGCACGGATGCTTTGCGTGTGATCCGTGCCAGGGACTACGATAAGGCTTTCTTTTATTGTGATCCGCCGTACTTTAATTCTGATTGTGGTCATTATGATGGCTACTCACAGGACGATTTTGAGGGGCTTTTAAAGCTGCTGGCAGGCCTGCAGGGTAAGTTTCTTATGAGCAGCTACCCGAGTGATATACTGGCTCAGTACGCCCGTGAGCATGGCTGGTGCACCCGGCAGATAGAGCAGGCAGTGAGCGTAGCCAACGGCACCGGCAATGGAGGCAAAAGAAAGATAGAGGTACTTACAGCCAACTACGACCTGACCAATCCCAGTGGTGGCCTGGTATTGTTTTAATGGCCTTATAATAGCCTTGCAAGACTATTGCAACATTTTTGTACAAAATGTTTTAGATTTGTGTACTAAATGATTTGGCGAATATAAATTTTGTTGGATGTTTTGAAAAAAATATTTCTATATTTGCAACCTCAAACGGGGGATTAGCTCAGTTGGCTAGAGCGTTTGACTGTCAGTCAAAAGGTCATAGGAGAGATTCCGATATTCTCCACCTGCTTTTCAAATAGTTACAAAATATTTTGTAATTCTTTTTTGTTTTCATACATACCAGATACATACAAAATCATCCTTAAAAGGAAAAGATTCGTCAATAAAAGGAATTGCAAAAGTTGGTGAATTGTATTAGCATTGTTGGAAAAAGAAAAATACAAATGCAATTATCATAACCATTTAGCCATCGATTATGAATCAAGCAACCATCAAACTAATCTTCTTTCTGATACTATTATATCCGGTTTCTCGACTACTGTACAAATATATTTTTAATGTTTTTATTCCCTTTATGCTGAATCAGAAATACAGCTGGAATAAACGCGTAGAAAAACCCAGACTGCTGTTCTACATTGTTTTCGGCGGAATAGCTTATGGTTGCTGGCTTGCCTTACAAAATTATCCATATTACGGCAGGTATTATTTTGATTTATTCGTTCAAATACTTTTTTTATCCATACTGATACTCAGTTCACTGCTATTGCATTTTACCTGGACAAAAAAGTTTTCCTCCAAATTGATCCCCATAGCAAGAGATATATCCATGAAGATTAATCGCAAACAATTAGAATCGATAATCGAGGATGATAGATCTATCGGCGAATTGCATTACTCATTAAAAAACTATGTAAGCTGTAACATTGATGCATTAACTCATTTCATCCATTTAACGCCACTCGAAAAAACAAAAAAAATTAGATGGATAGACACTGGAGGGAACAATAACACAGATTCAAATCAACAATCACTGCTTACATTCATAATCGCAATTTTCCCTGGATTAAAGAGGAAAAACAAAGTTCAGCGAAAAAAAGTAAAGGAAATTGCAGAAAA
>JBKDZK010000947.1:0-2956 GCA_047971205.1 Draconibacterium sp. | reverse complement strand
GGGCCAGGTCATCCGATATTTTGTCAAAAACAGCGCTGCTTTTCATTTGTTCTGCATTCTGGAATGCAAGATCCAGGTATTGCTCATCCTGATTGTAATCATAAGCCAGGTAAGCGGTTTCAATGGTTTTCGAGAATGTTGATGATTCCAGTGTGGCGAGCTGTAGCTTACTTTCATCACTTGAAATTTCTATTCGGGCGCGTTGGATTAGTTTTCCGATTACTTTATAGTAGTTCAGTGCGTTATCCAAAGCTCTGGCGTAGGTCGCAGTTTGTTCTTCCTTTTCCAAATCAGCAAGCTCCAGGTAGGAGTCGGCAACTGCCTTTAGTAAACCTAAGCAATTTAGAAATGACAAGCAGTTATCAACGGTTAATTTACCAATTTCCATTTTTTCATTTGGCTTGTAAAGTGCGCCTAATCCGCTAGTATACAGGTTTATGGCTTCGTTGAGATTCTGCTTTTTTTGTTGTTTAAAGGTGAATATATTTTGAGATGCGACTGGCTTTCGTGCAATAAGGTCACCCTTGTAAGTGTAATAATCAGCTAGGTCCTTACCTTTTGAAGGCTGCTCTTTGGCGATGATTAAGAAGGCTTTCTCCAATGCCTCCATACCCGAATTGAATTTATAAATGTTAGATAGAAACTCTGCATAATTTAGGTAAGAGTTAGCTAGTTGAATATCCTGATCTCCGTATTCACTTCTTACTAATTCAATATTAATCTGATAATACTTATCAGCATTTATAAAGTCTTTCAATTCCTGATACAGGATTGCAATTAACTCACTGTAATAGATTCTGTTTACTATGTCTGTTTTTGAATAGAGTGTTTTTAAAATATTAAGAGCTTCATTGATATTGTTCTGTAAATAGTAGATCTCCGCAATAGCATAATTTGCATCACAAATGTCGATATCGTCAATATTGTCTTGGTTTGTGAATATTTCTAAAGATCGATTAAAGTAATCTAGCGCATTGTTGTAGTCTAGTTTAGCGCGATAAATGTTTCCAATATTTCGGTATAGCCTGGCTAACGACACCAGGTTTGAATCGTTTCTTAATAAGTAGTTTTTCTCTGCTAATTGATAATTTTTAAGTGCATCATCATTTCTGCCTAATAATTTATAGGTAATACCGATCGAAACATAAATTGTACCTAAAAAATAACTTTCTTCTCCATAGATTTTTTTCCGATACTTTAGTGCAAGTTTAAATGTATCTAAAGCTTCAGTCCCTCGTTTTTCATTAAATAAAGTAATGCCTGAGTTGTATAATTCTCTGACTCTGTGGCTGTAGTGTTCGGTGCTGTCTGTTTGTCCCAAAAGAACTTTCGAAAAAAGAGTTAGAAAAATTACCATGTAAATGGTTCTGATTTTGCCCATCATTATATTACCGTTTCCAGAGCCAAAGTAAAAGTTTTTTAATTTTTTTCAAATTCGGGGGTTACCTGTTTGTGCTTTTAGGAATATATAAGTGAATGTGTATTTAAAAATTTTAAAGAATTAATCTATTTAATCATGAAAAGGGTATTGTGACAAACAACTGAAAACGCTTTTGCTAATTTTACTTTCGAAGTTTTGACAAATGACGAAATGAAATCAATTAAGGGTGGAGTAGATCGTCCAAAATCTAGAGATAAAGATGTTTTTGACACTTTAGAAGGATAATACTTCAAATCATTAGCTGTTTTATTTTTTATTGTCTTACAGGATAGAGTATCCTTGTTTAACTAAGATTAATACGTTTCTTTAAATTAGGAAGAAGAGTAGCCTATATACAGAACCAATTAAGTTGTTAGTACAGGGGGTTAAGACGCAACGTTTTAAACCCCTTTTGGTTTGAAAGACTCAACTCAACTTCTTTTCCCTTCAAAGATTTCGTATTTATTAAAGTTGCACTCCAAAGCTCCGTTGAAAAGCTCCTGTTTGCTAGAGGGTTTTAATCCAATGAGTTTCATGCTTTCTTTGGCTGAGCTTATAATCCAGGCTTCATTACCGCAGTAATGGTGCTTTAGGCGTTCTCCTATCATTTGGTACAAACTATCTAAATTTTCGCTTTTTAAACGCTCTCCATAGGGTGGATTGGTAACAATGGTGCCGTTGTGCATTTCAATGGGCAAATCTTTAAAGTCTGCAACCGCAAATTTGATTTTGTTAAAAACCAATGCCCGCCGCGCATTTGTCTGTGCGTTTAGAAGATTCCCCGCTGATATATCCGAAGCATATATGGTATAGCGGAATTCACGTTTTTCTGTAGGTTCGGTAATTTTGTCCCATAAAAGCTGGTCGTAATCGTTCCAGTTCTGAAAAGCAAACTCTTTTCTGAATTTAGCCGCCGGAATATTTTGGGCAATCATGGCTGCTTCAATCACGATGGTTCCTGAACCACACATCGGATCCATGAAATCAGAATTTCCGTACCAGCCCGCCAACATAATCATTCCGGCTGCCAATACCTCGTTTAAGGGGGCATCGCCTTGTTTTATACGGTAGCCTCTTTTGTGCAATGATTCACCCGAACTGTCGAGAGAGATGGTACATGTATTCTGGAAAATGTGAACATTAATGATCAGGTCAGGATTGTCGGTATCAACATTGGGCCGTTTTCCCTGTTTTTCGCGAAAATAATCGGCAATGGCATCTTTAACTTTCAGGGAGGCAAACATGGAGTTACGGAAGTCCCTGGAGTTGACCACCACACTGTCGATTGAAAAAGTATCTTCAAGTCCCAGGTGCTTCGACCAGTCAATATTTTTACACTTCAGGTAAAACTGGTCTACATTCTTAAACTGAAACTGATCAATCTCTTTTAATACTTTTAGCGCCGTTCGCAGGTAGTAATTGGAACGATAGATCATTTCCAGATCACCTTCGTAAAAAACGGCTCGTTTTCCGCGACGTACATTTTTTCCACCCAGACGTTTTACCTCTTTGGCCAGTACATCTTCCAGCCCTGCA
>JBKDZK010000946.1:0-2985 GCA_047971205.1 Draconibacterium sp. | reverse complement strand
TGGACAAGACGGTGTACCGGACCAAACTATAACGGCTGAGTATGACCGTGTAAGATTAGGCCAAAAGGACCCTAAATTTATTTGGGGAATAACAAATACACTTTCATACAAGGACTTTTCTTTTAGTGTGTTTATGCATGGTGTGCATGGAGTAACGAAGCGTAATTCTTTATTGGCTGAAGATACTGGAGACCAAGTTCGTTTTAACGCAGTAAAACGAACTTGGTGGACTCCTGAAAATGAAACAAATGAATGGTATTCAAATATTCCTGATGCCAATAAACAAAATGGACAAACAGCTGCTAAATATGAAAATGCTGGTTTCGTGCGAATTAAGGATGTAACATTTGCTTACGATTTACCCACAAGTTTTTTATCTCGCTTAGGTATCGAAAGATTTCGTGTTTACATGACGGGAAGGAACTTATTTACATTTACAAAATTCAACGGATTAGATCCTGAGCTAAGCGGTCAAGAGGCAGTTCCTATGCAAAAGGAATATATGATTGGATTAAATTTTGATTTTTAATTTTTTAAATACTTGGTAAAATGAAAAAGTTAATCAATAGTATCTTTATAATAGCTATTTTACTTATTGTAGATGCTTGTACTAATGAATGGTTAGAAGAAAATCCACCGAATTTAATAACTGCTGAAACGCTTTTTGTGAACTTAGATGGTTTTGAAGCAGGGTTAAATGGATTAAGAGCTCGTGTGCGTCAAGAAAGGGAAGGTATTACGGGAGATAATGGATTAAGACAAGATATTGCTGTTCTGGGAACAGATAACGTAGTACCCAACGCAAGGGCGTATTTTGGAAGAGTTGCATTGACTTGGGAGCAAAATACTTCTACTCAAAGCGATTTGGAAAAGTTTTTTTTATGGAATTATGCGGTAATAAATACGGCTAATACCCTAATAAATAGAGCAGAATCGCCGGATGTTGATTGGACAGGAGGGGGTGCAACAGAAGAAGAAAACAAAAACCGGATAGTTGCAGAAGCCAGAGCAATTCGAGCATGGTCTTATCGTCATCTTACCTATTGCTGGGGAGATGTTCCATTGAATCTGGAAGAATCTAAAGGATCAACTATTAAAACAGATTGGGAGCGAACTCCTGTTGCCGACGTTAGAGATCAAATGAAGTCTGATTGGTTGTTTGCCGAAGAATATCTTGAGGTTGAGCCTGCTATTGAAGGGGCAATAAGTAAAGGTGCAGTTCAACATTATCTTTCAGAATTGTATTTGGCGATTAATAAGCCTGATAGTGCTTTGTTTTGGGCTAATAAGGTAATAGATACTCCTCAGTATAAATTAATAACGCAGCGTTATGGAGTGAAAGCCAGCGAGCCGGGCGTTGCTTTTATGGATATGTTCTACGATAAAAATTCTAAAAGAGTAGAAGGAAATACAGAGGCACTTTGGGTATGGCAATGGGAGTACAATGTAACAGGAGGAGGTTTGAGTAATATGAGAAGATGGCACAGTCAAACATATTTTCATAATCAAATATCTATAAATGGAGTAAAACCATTGCAATTTACTATAGATCGAGGAGGCAGAGGGGTTGGTCGTGTAGCACCCAATAAGTTTGCCATTGAATTATATGAATCTAATGATGATAGAGGAAGCAATTATGCCATACGTAAGTTTTATATTTTAAAAAATGCAACTCAGAATGCACCTGCTGAAGCAGACCTTTTACCTCCTGGTTATGCCTACGGTGATACTGTGAAACTGAATTGGGAAAAAGACTTATCAGGAACTTCGACAGCTTCACGAAAAGACTGGCCATATATCAGAAAATGGGATTACGCAATTGCTGAAAATTTAACCATAGGTGGAAATTATAATGACCAGGTTTATTTGAGACTTGCTGAAACTTACTTGTTAAAAGCAGAGGCTCAATATAAATTAAACGACCTTAGTGGAGCCGCAGAAACCATAAATATAATTAGAAGAAGAGCTCATGCTTCTGAAATAACTGCAGCAGATGTAGATATTGATTTTATACTTGACGAACGTTCGAGAGAATTACTTACCGAAGAACACCGGCGTTATACTTTGCTTCGTACAGGGAAGTGGTTGGAGCGAGTTAGAGCATATAATAATCGTGGAGGACAAACAGTTTCTGACAAGGATACGCTTTTCGCAATTCCACAGGTAGTTATAGATGCGAATTTAACAAGCGAAATGCCACAAAATCCAGGATTCTAAACACTGTGATTGCCTTTTTTTGAAAAGGGATAAGGATCAAATCAGATATCCCGTTTTAAAAAAAATAAGCTAAGAATAATAGATTTCAGGTTACATCGTAGTTGTGCGACATAGTTGTACAGGATGGTGAAAAGTGATTGGGGTTCTGGATACAAGGCCCCATCACTTAAATATATCAAGTATAATATCGAATATTTATTAAAAGTTGATCTATGATAATTAAAAATTATTTAAAAAATAAACGCGAAAAAATAAAAAATGGCTTAAGATTTACTGTCGGAATTCTGTTCATAATCTTTTTTATAGCATGCTCAAAAGACGACGAGATTAAGGAAGGCTATGAAAATCCGTTAGAAAATGAAAATACTTACTCGAACTACTGTCAGCAATTGATAGACCAAACCAATTTGATTGGTAAAGTGTATTCCGATACAGTATATACCCTGGTTGATGGTTACGAAGTTGCGGAAATATATTATAAGACGACAACCAATTATGCCATGCATATTTTTATTGCACAAATTGACTTAAATACTCCCGGCTTAACAATTAGTACTCTTACTCCAAATGACGGTGAAGCTTTTTTACGTCAGAAGATCACCGAGCAGGCTTTGCATAAAGATGTGGAGGATAGAAAAGTCTGGGGAGGAATTAACGGCGATTACTTTAATTTGGATACAGGCATTCCTGGAGGGATTGTTCATAAGGACGGCATAGCCATTAAAACCGAGTTTACCGATACTCGGTTTAGAGTATACTGGTTTGGTG
>JBKDZK010000945.1:0-4467 GCA_047971205.1 Draconibacterium sp. | reverse complement strand
ATGAAATTTATTGTGCTCCCTCCTGCATCGCTTAATGAAGATTTTGATTTCGAACCGGGTTTTATCAAAGCTTTGGAAGAATATAAGGAAGCACTGGGAAACAGCCTTTACCTTGGAGCAAGCTTTGCCTATCATGGAGATGATCATAAAAAACTGTTTCGCCTTTTCCGGTTGGGTAAAAGGCTTGAAATCCCGATGGTGGCAACCAATAATGTGTACTACCATGTACCTGAACGCCGGGAGTTACAGGATATCCTGACTTGTGTCCGGGAAAAATGTACCATCCATACTGCCGGTTTTAAACTTCATCAGAATGCGGAACGTTACCTGAAACCTGCCACGGAGATGCAACGTCTTTTCCGGGATTATCCAAAAGCAATACGTCACACACAGGAGATCGTTGATGCCTGCCGGTTTTCATTAGATGAATTAAAGTATCTCTACCCGGAGGAAGTTACGAGTGAAGGACGGACACCAATGGAAGAATTAATCTACCTTACACGGAAAGGAGCCCATGAGCGTTTTGGCGAAAAGATTCCTGAAAAAGTAAGGAACACCATCGAAATGGAACTGGAATTTATAGGACGGAAAGAATATGCCTCTTATTTTCTAACCGTATATGACTATGTACGTGAAGCCCGGAGTAGGGGAATCCTTTGCCAGGGAAGGGGGTCGGCAGCCAACTCCGTTATTTGCTATTGTCTTGGTATAACATCGGTCGACCCTTCTAAATTCAAATTACTGTTTGCCCGGTTCATGAGCGATGAACGGAACGAACCTCCCGATATAGATGTGGATTTTGAGCATGAGCGCCGCGAGGAAATTATGCAGTATATCTATGGAAAATATGGACGGGACCGGGCTGGTATCGTTGCAACTGTAACCCAGGTGCATTGGAAAGGTGCCGTGCGTGATGTAGGAAAAGCAATGGGGTTGTCTACCGATGCCATCAGTGTCCTTTCAAAATCAAAGTATGAGTTTACAGAAGACTGGTTCGGAGGGAAACCTGCACCATCAGGAAGTTTTAACACCAAAGACCCCCACCTGCGTAAAGTGGTGGAATTAACGCTCCAATATATCGGCTTTCCCCGGCAGTTAGGGCAACATACGGGCGGCTTTGTGATTACCAGGGGAAAACTGCACGAACTGTGCCCCATTCTGAATGCCCGTATGGAAGACCGCACCTGCATTGAATGGAACAAAGACGACATTGAGGCATTGGGTTTCATGAAAGTAGATGTACTGGCCCTGGGAATGCTGACCTGCATTCGTAAAGCATTTGATCTGGTCAAACAACATTATAACATGAACCTCACATTGGCCAATATTCCGCAGGACGACCCGAAAGTTTACGAAATGATTAGCCATGCAGACACGCTCGGAGTTTTCCAGATTGAAAGCCGGGCGCAAATGTCAATGCTGCCCCGACTGAAACCCCGGAATTTTTATGATCTTGTCATTGAAGTGGCTATTGTGAGGCCTGGCCCGATACAGGGCGATATGGTACATCCTTACTTAAGGAGACGTAATGGTCTGGAACCGGTGGATTTTCCTTCCAAGGAACTTGAAGACATTTTAGGGCGGACTTTGGGGGTTCCTTTGTTTCAGGAACAGGCAATGGAGATAGCCATTGTTGCGGCAGGTTTTACACCGGCAGAAGCAGACGGACTACGTCGCAGCATGGCCACCTTTAAGTCAAAAGGAAAGGTAAGCTGGTATCGGGAAGAACTGGTGAGTGGTATGGTAAAAAAAGGTTATACCGAAGAGTTTGCCGAACGGGTATTTAAACAGATTGAAGGATTCGGAAGCTACGGTTTCCCGGAAAGCCATGCAGCCAGCTTTGCCCTGTTGGTTTATATCTCCTCCTGGATCAAATGTTATTATCCCGACGTATTTGCAGTAGCTTTGCTCAACAGCCAGCCTATGGGTTTTTACCAGCCCGCACAGATTGTTATAGATGCCCGAAGACATGGTGTGAAAGTAAGACCGGTAGATATTAATTATTCGCAATGGGACAATACCCTGGAAGAAAAAGATGGTTCGTATTGTGCTGTTCGTCTGGGTTTTCGGCAGGCGAAGGGGCTTCGCGAAGAAGACATGCAGACGCTGATAGCAGGGAGGCATATTTTCTATAAGAATATCAATGAACTGCTTAATGCAGGCGTTACACCATTCGCTCTGGAAAGGCTTGCTGATGCGGATGCTTTCCGTTCCGTCGGCCTTGACCGGAGGCAGGCTTTATGGGAAGTGTCTGCCCTGCATGATCATCCAACCGGGATGTTTACCGGTACTCCCTCGCAAAGTGAAGCAGAAGGACTTATCGAATTACCACCTATGACAGCTGGGGAACATGTGATACAGGATTATGCCAGCACTTCATTATCTTTAAAAGCCCACCCGGTCAGTTTTTCCCGGGTAAGACTGAATCAACTACAGGTTACGCCTACTTCGGAATTGGGTAAAATGAAAAACGGTATGTTTGTTAAAGTATGTGGACTGATAACTGTCCGCCAACGTCCGGGAACAGCTAGCGGTGTGCTGTTCGTTACCATTGAAGATGAGACTGGTTTTGCCAACCTGGTTGTCTGGTCCACTGTGTTTGAGAAATACCGCAAGGTGATTCTGCAGTCCCGACTGCTAATGGTCGCAGGTAAATTACAGATTGAAGGGGAGGTCATCCATGTGGTTGTTAATGCCTGTTTTAATATGAATGAACTAATGGTTCCGGAT
This sequence comes from Draconibacterium sp., assembly GCA_047971205.1. Lineage (GTDB taxonomy): Bacteria > Bacteroidota > Bacteroidia > Bacteroidales > Prolixibacteraceae > Draconibacterium. Next base: position 1,737 of record JBKDZK010000945.1, on the reverse strand, counting down.
ACTGGCGGGCGCAATATCGGTTCCGTTCGCAAGCCGATGAACATAGGGAAAAAGAATGGAGGAGAAACCGTACAAGGGGAACTTTTTCCATCAAGTGATTTTAAATAAAATATTGCAACAATAGTTATATTTCGTTAAAAAAAGATGACATGAAGATTTTTTTTCAGCCTTCCGATGTATAGAGCGGCTAGTAATTTCTTTTTAAGATAAAGTCGCCAGGTGAGTTAACTGGATATCGCGAGCAGGATACAGAAAAGTAAACGCTTCCTTTTTGGGGATAGATTTCTGATGCTGTTAATAACTCCCTTTTTCAACACAAACGATTCCTTGTATATTCGCAACATTTATGATTGTTTGTATTGCAGAGAAACCAAGTGTAGCCAAAGAAATTGCCCAGGTAATTGGGGCAGGTTCGCGGAAAGATGGTTATTTCGAAGGAAATGGTTACCAGGTAACCTGGACCTTTGGCCATTTTTGTACGTTGTGGCCGCCCGAGGATTATAATGCCCAATGGAAACGCTGGGATTTGCAGACTCTCCCCATGTTGCCCAAACGTTTCGAAACCAAAGTGATGAAGGGTGATAGCGGGGTGACCAAGCAATTTAATACGATTAAAAGTCTGCTAAGTAAAGCAACTCAGGTGATTAACTGCGGTGATGCCGGTCAGGAAGGTGAGCTTATTCAGCGCTGGGTGATAAAAGAGACTGGTTACCGAGGCGAAGTGAAACGTTTGTGGATTTCGTCGCTGACCAACGAAGCCATAAAAAATGGTTTTCAAAAATTGCAGCCTGCCGCCGAGTTCGATAACCTGTATTATGCCGGCAGTTCTCGTGCCATTGGCGATTGGTTGCTCGGAATGAATGCCACCCGTTTGTATACTTTGAAGTATGGCGGTTACAAACAGGTGCTGTCCATCGGGCGCGTGCAAACACCAACGCTAGCCATGCTGGTAACCCGTCATTACGAAATCGAAAATTTTAAACCGCAGCCGTACTGGGAGTTGCAAACCACTTACCGCGATACGGTTTTCAGTAACACCGAAGGAAAATTCTTCAAAAAAGAAGTCGGAGAAAAATTGTTGAATCAGGTGCTGGGCAAAGATTTGTTTATCACCGATGTGGAAAAGAAAGACGGGAAAGAATATGCGCCCAAGCTTTTCGACCTGACCAGTTTGCAGGTGTATTGCAACACACGTTTTGGATTGACTGCCGACGAAACCCTAAAGACTGTTCAGCGGTTGTACGAAATGAAAGCCGTTACCTATCCGCGTGTTGATACCACTTTTTTGCCCAACGATTTATATCCCAAGGTTCCCGGGATTTTAAAAGGATTGAAAGGTTACACCCAGTTTGCCGGGAAGCTGCTGGAGAAAAAAATCAGGAAATCGACCAATGTTTTTAACGATAAGAAAGTTACCGATCACCACGCTATAATTCCTACCGGCGAAGAGAAATTGCTGGGAGGTAACGAGAAAAACGTTTACGATGCCATTACGCGCCGTTTTCTGGCGGTTTTTTACCCCGATTGCACGGTAGCCAAAACACAGGTGAAAGCCGAAGTAGACACGGTGCAGTTTGTGGCTAACGGCAAGCAAATTCTGCAACCGGGCTGGCGTGTTGTATTTCAGGATGAAAATAGTAAAAGCGGTGATGGAGACACTATTCTTCCTGTATTTGAAGCGGGAGAACACGGTCCGCACGAGCCAGCCTTTACCGAGAAAGAGACCAAACCTCCTCG
>JBKDZK010000944.1:0-3826 GCA_047971205.1 Draconibacterium sp. | reverse complement strand
TACTGGTCGATGTGTGACAAACCTTCACTCAGTTCGTGGTATTTCAGCCCGTCGATGTAAAACGCATATTTTTCAGGTGTCCACTCAAGGGCAAAAGTATGAAAGCCTTCCGACAGCCCTTCCAAGGTGCTGTTCATAGCTCCCGAACTTTTCTGGTTGGGGCCGTAAGCCCAGTGTATACAATGGGTGAGATGGTCGTCTCCCAATTCTTTGAAATATTCAAAAATATCGATTTCGGCACCAAAGGTTGCGGGGTCTTCTCCCTGCGATATTTGTGGAGACTGCATCCAAAAAGCTGCCTACTTCTTTCGTTATCATAATCTTATTTATTAGGTTGATTGTTCGTGGATAAATGCCACAAACTTTCTGTCTAAATTATATAGATTATAAGGCGTTTCAAAACCAAATTGAGGATATAAATTCTAATTTGTGTTGTGTTTGGAAGATCATTTTATGTTCAGTCTGATTTTGCCGGGAATTTTTCTACTTTTATCTGATTCAAAAAATATAAACTTTAACCAATATGAATCTTTCAAGAAGAAATTTCCTGCTGAAATCGACAGCAGGAGTAGCTGCCTTAGCAAGTATTCCCGGTATTGTATCGGCTGCCATACCGGGAGAGAAAAAGGCAGGTTTGTTTAAAAAGGATGATGTTGTTTTGTTTCAGGGCGACTCAATAACCGATGCCGGCCGTGAGAAAACAAAGGAATTGCCCAATAATGGCAGTTCGTTTGGAGGCGGGTATGCTTTTTTAACCGCTTCGTACTTATTAAATGCTATGCCCGAAAACAACCTTACGATATACAACCGGGGAATTAGCGGGAACAAAGTTTTTCAGCTGGCCGATCGCTGGGACAAAGACTGCGTGGATTTAAAACCCAATGTGTTGAGTATTTTAATCGGAGTAAACGATTACTGGCACAAGCGAAACGGTCATTACGACGGCACTGTGGAGGTCTACGAAAATGACTACAGAAAATTGCTGGAGCGGACAAAAGCAGCCTTGCCCGGTGTGAAGCTTGTTTTATGCGAGCCATTTTACGTGCTGGAAACTACCGCTGTGGATGAAACGTGGGTAGAACCGATGAAGCAATACCAGGCAGCGGCAAAACGCGTGTCTGATGCCTTTGATACGCTTTGGGTTCCTTTCCAGAAAGTATATGACGAGGCAATTAAACATGCACCCGGAGCTTATTGGACCGGTGATGGTGTGCATCCTTCGATGGCCGGAGCTCAACTGATGGCCGAGGCCTGGTTGAAGACAGTAGGCTTAAAGTAAAGGTTTCAGTATAGCTTTTTTGTACAAAATGGTTTGAACCAAACCGCGAAAAAGCATAAACAACAGCATTCCGAGCCAAAGCGCGTGGTTTCCCCACAAGGGAGCCAGAAAATAATACACCGGCGCAAACACCGCAAAGGTTGAAATAAGCAGGGTATTAAGCATGGCACGGGATGCTGTTGCTCCGATATAAATTCCGTCCCAGATAAACGAAGCAAAGCTGGCGATCGGAACTAAAACGATCCACGGAAGAAAAGGCCGGGCACTTTCGATTACTTCTGTTTGCGAAGTCAGTATCCGTAAAATCAAACTTACTCCCGGAAGGTATAAAAGCGTAAATCCAAGCGCAAGTACGGCTCCCCAGTAAAATAACAGCTTTACTACTTTTTTTAGTTCTGTCAGCTTCCTGGCTCCAATGTATTTTCCGGTAAGCGCTTCGCCTGCAAAGGCAAAACCATCAATAAAAAACGAAAAGAACAACAATAGCTGAATCAAAAGTGAATTGACCGCTAAAATGGTGTTGTTCATACTGGCCGATTTGGAAGTGAAAAAAGTGAAAACGGCAATAATGCAGAAAGTCCGGATAAAAATATCGGTGTTTACTTTAAAAAAACGGGTCAGCACCTTTAGGTCCATTATCCCTTTTCGCGAGACAAAAACAGTCAGGTGGCTGTAGCGTTTGAAAAAGTAAATACCAGCGATCAACAGTCCGGCATATTGCGATATGGCTGTTCCCAGTGCAACGCCGCTTGAATTCATGTGCAGTACAAACACGAAAAATGCACTGAGCAAAATATTAATGACATTTACCGAAATAGCGACGACCATCGGAATTCGTGCGTTTTGCATGCCTAAAAACCAGCCGTTAAAAACAAATAAGCTCAAAGCGGCAGGCGCTCCCCACACCCGAATGTTAAAATACGTTTTTGCCAGGCTTTCTACTTCGGGGCTTCCTCCTATGATCTTAAAGCTGGCCCAGGCAATAGGAGCCTGAAACAAGAGGATCAGAACACTGACAATGGCAACCAGCAAAAGCGCGCGGGCCAGAATGGTAATTGTTTCCACGGTGTTTTTTTCGCCGTAAGCCTGGGCGGTAAATCCGGTAGTGCTCATGCGCAGAAAACTAAAGCCCCAGTAAATAAAGTTGAAAATCACACCGCCAAGGGCAATGGCGCCAATGTATATTTCCGAATCGAGATGTCCCATCAATGCCAAATCTACCAAACCCAGTAAGGGAACGGTAATGTTGCTGACAATATTGGGAACGGCAAGCCTGAGAATCTTCTGGTTCATCCGGTGTTCAATAATAAGCCGCAAAGGTAGATATTTATCGATTATTGGCCTTTTTAACGGAAGTGTTAAGTCAAAAAATGATGAGTTAGTTGCTTTTTTAAGCTAACATAAGGTTACTAATCAGCGTGTTTTGAACATTTATTTACGGAGTCTAGGAAAATTAAATGATTTCGATGTGTTTTATTAGTTGTTGTGTTTGGAATAATTCTAAATAGCTTTATTTTTGTAAACGAGAATTAAATATGTTTTAATCTTTTAAGGATATACGACATGGCATTTGAATTAGGAAAATTAGGATACAGTTTTGACGCGTTGGAACCACATATCGACGCAAAAACAATGGAAATTCACCACGATAAACATCATGGTGGTTACACAACAAATCTGAATGCAGCAGTAGCAGGAACAGAATTGGAAGGCAAAAGCGTTGAAGAATTGCTTGCCGGAGTTTCGGGCCTGTCAGCAGCAGTAAGAAATAACGGGGGAGGTTTTTACAACCACAACTTATACTGGGATATTATTGCTCCCGGTGGTGCACCTGCTCCGGAAGGCGTTTTACTGGATGCAGTAAAAGAATCCTTCGAATCATTTGAGAAATTTCAGGAAGCCTTCACCAGGGCAGCTTTGACTCGCTTTGGGTCAGGTTGGGCATGGTTGATTCTTCAAAATAATAAACTGGTGGTTTCGTCTACGCCCAATCAAGATAATCCGCTGATGGATGTGGCCGAAGTTCAGGGGACCCCGATTCTCGGGATTGATGTGTGGGAACACGCATATTACCTGAACTACCAAAACAGACGTCCGGATTATGTGAAAGCATTCTGGAATCTCATCAACTGGGATGAAGTCGCCAGGCGGTTTAAAGGTTAGTTGATTTTTGGTTTTTTCCCCGGGGCAGAGGGCTCCGGGGTTTTTATTTTTTAGAAAGCCGAAGACATCTTTTTATTTTTGTGTACCTCCGCAAGTTTGTTAAACTGCTCCTGAATACATTTCATTAAATCCAGGTTCATTCCCTCCGCAAAAACACGAATAAATTCTTTCACCACTCCGTCCATTATAAATTTTCCCTGAACTGCTCTGCGGCGGGGGAGTTGATTTTTTTTTCCGGTCTTTTTTTGTGAAATTTTTTCATCCAGCGAAGTAAATTATGTGGTAAAAAAATTTTATGTTCGTTTGATTATCTAATCTAAAAACCAAAAGGATGAAGAAAGCACTTTGCCTGTTAGTCACCATTTTGACCGTTTTTTCCACGTA
>JBKDZK010000943.1:0-2828 GCA_047971205.1 Draconibacterium sp. | reverse complement strand
AACCGTAGTATTTCTGTCTAGGGTGCCCAGAAATTCAAATTGTCCGGTAACGATTTTTCTTTATTTGCAACTATTTCCCATTCCAATTCTTCAGGATACGAAAAGGGCAGTTATAAAGAGTACCGCTCGAATGTACTGGACAACTCGTTTACCGATGCTGAAAACTTTATGACAGAGTTCAATACAACAGGTTTGTTGAACCTGGCCTACGATTTGGGCAAAGACCATTCCATTAATTTTAATAGCCTGATAGTTTTAAAAACCGTTGATCAGTTATACGAGCAAGGTCGTAACGGCGAAGGCTATGTTTACGACCAGTTGCCCCAACAAGAACACGCCTTTGTTCGCGACCAGAACCTGAAAGAAACACAGTTATTTATCAACCAGTTGCTCGGCACGCACAATATGGGCAGAAAAAACCGTTTGGCATGGGCAGTCGGGTACAATCGGGTAAATGCCGGTGAACCCAACCGTATCCGAAACGAAGTAAATATGCTCGCTGAAAATATGGTCGGTTTTGCATATGTTGGCGATTTTCAGCAAAAGAAATCGACACAAACCATCAGCGACAATGAACTTAACGGATATATAAAAGACATTGTCACCTTTGTCGATAAGGACGAAAAACTACTGAGGTTCGATTATGGCGGGACCTTCCGGATGAAAGGCAGAGATTTCTATTCGCTACCTTATGGAGTCCGGGCAAAAACACCGAGAGTAGAGTCGATAGACAATTTGGACGAAGCATTGCTCGACCTCGATTTGTACAATAGTGGAAGCCTGCAACTCCGCGAAGTGGCCCCCGATTTTTACGATGCTGCCCTGAACGTATATGCTGGATTCTTTAACATTGACTTTAGGAAAGGTAAATTTAGCGGCAACATAGGATTGCGTTACGAACGCGATGAATTAAAAGTGAACTGGGATGTTACCAACTATGTGGGGAGAACCGGTAGCCTTGAAGAACCGTACGATAATATACTGCCCGCATTGACCGTAAAATACCAGGCTACGCAGAAAAACTCTTTCCGCTTTGCGGCAAGTAAAACTATTACACTGCCCGAATTTAAAGAATTGGCACCTTTTGAATATGTTTCCCCCACCGGCCGGGTTACAAAAGGTAATCCTGGGTTGATGAAGTCTGACAACTACAATTTTGATTTGAAATGGGAGTTCTTCCCGGCGGCAGGTGATTTATTTTCGCTTACCGGTTTCTATAAAATAATCAACGACCCAATTAACATGGCACAGACCCGTGGGTCGTCCGGCAATTTTTATTTTGCCAACACCGGCAAACAAGCCAATGTGTACGGAGTAGAGGCCGAAGCCCGCTTTGCTATCATAAAAGCACGAACTACCGGGGGCCCAGACCTGGATTTGACCCTAAATGCCACAATAATGTGGCACGAGCAGGACTTGTTCGATATCTTTCAATACAACAGTAAAACCGGGACCAAGTTACAGGGGGCAGCCGGGTTTATTTTCAATGGCGCCTGAAGTGAGTCCTCTAATACAGAAAATGAATTTCAGGCGACCCTTACCGGAAATTATTCATCCGACAAGATACTTGCCCTGGGGGCACCAGAAGACTATACAAATAGTGCTACCCTTTTCAACAACGAAATTATAGAAAAGGGATTTGCGACCGTGGATTTGGTGCTGAGCAAAGCAATAAATAAAACATTTGCGTTAAAATTCTCTGCCGGAAACCTTTTAAACCCGGCAATTGAGCAAACGCAGGAAATTAAACCCTTATCCGGCGAGGCTTATACTGATGTGGTCAGCTCTTATAAAAAAGGGATCCGTTTTGGACTCGAACTCAAAATAAACCTGAATTAACAATTCTCATCTTGTAAAAAATTAAAATCTATTGGAAAATGAAAAAAGCAATCTTTAAAATTTTTGGTCTTGCTTTATTAGCAGCATCAGTATTTGTTAGTTGTTATGATGCTCCTGTCGAGTTTATAAAATCCGATGTTATAGAATATCTTGGAAATGGGGTAATGGAAGGAAAACTGGAAGAGGACTATACCCTTTCGGCCACGGTATCTTATCGGTTAACGGGTTCTTTTATTGTTGCCGAAGGTGCCAAACTTACCATTCCGGCAGGGACAAACATTGCTGCCGAAGCTGGAGGTACAGGCGTGTACCTTGCCGTTTTGATGGGTGGCAAAATCGAGATAAACGGTACTTCGGGCAGTCCTGTGGTCATGTCGTCGGCCAATGCCAATGCCGGCGACTGGGGTGGCCTTACTATTTGTGGGAAAGCAACAACATCGGCCGGTGAAAATGCCGAAGCCGAAGTGGGCGGTTTTATTTACGGAGGTTCTAACGATACCGATAACTCGGGAAGTATCCGCTACCTGGTAATCAAAGGCACCGGTGCCCAAATCAATGAAGAATCGCAGTACAATGGTGTTTCTTTTTATGCCGTTGGTTCCGGAACGACCGTCGAGAACGTAGCTGTTATCAATGGCTCCGATGACGGTGTAGAATTTTTTGGAGGTACTGTATCGGTAAGCAACCTGTTCCTGCAAAACAACGAAGACGACGCCATAGATTGGACAGAAGGCTGGAGCGGGACTGTTACCAATGCTTACGTTGAACACACGATCAATGGTTTCTCGACCGTTGTCGAGGCAGATAAAGCCAACGCCAACCCCAAACTGATAAACCTTACCGCTGTTTCTACTACAGGCGGAACAGCGCTCCAGTTTAAAAAAGCTTCCGGTGCAACGGTTACCGGCCTGTCCTTGTCAGGTTACTCAACTACTGTTGAACTCAAAGATCCGGACCAGGGCTCGTATGCCAATATCATTATCGATGGC
>JBKDZK010000942.1:0-1647 GCA_047971205.1 Draconibacterium sp. | reverse complement strand
TCCATTACAAGAAATTATAAAAATGCTTAAGCAAAATACCAGTATTAGATTTCTCATTTCACATTTGAGTTAACTATTTTCCATTGAAATTTATTGGTTGTGTATCTTCTTTTTTTCTGATTGGTTACAGGATCTGTTACATGGTGGGTATAGTCCATAATATTGTCCGTATTATACAATTCAAAAGTATATGTAGAATTATTGTCGAAAGTATGATAAAGCCCCTTGGCATGCAATAACTCATGAGCCGTACTGCTATCGTTTCTATTTTGGAAAGCTACAACAGTTTTAACATTGTTTCCTACATCTTCTGCAATCCCGTTCAAATTTAAAGATGTCGGTAACATATATACCCTATAATAATTTTTATATACTGAATTAGTTGCAATATCAAAAAAGTCATCGTCTAGAGCTTTATGCAAAGAACGAAAATTAGATACATCCATTACTACATTACCACTTGCATCCTTTGTGGTGAAAAATAGATTGAACCACCAGCTATCGATTGTTAATTTTTGAGCATTAGCAACATTTGTTTTAAGATAGGCTTGTCTCATCGCATTTTCAAGAAGTGTTATCTCATTTCCTTTTACACTTCCTGTTTGAGCCTTTCCCTTTATCATTACTTCTACGGGAATCATTACAATATCAACATTTTTTATTTGATCGTTTGGCAAAACCTTTATTTCCCCCACTTTTTGCATCTGTTTATTTTTGGTAGCGATAACCCGTATGGTTTCGGGAGAAGAAAATGCTTTTTTACATTTTATACTAACAGCGCTTTCATCGTGGTTTATACCTTTTGCAACGGTAAATTGTTTAAGTATTGTTACCTCAAAAACATCAGTATTATAGGCATAGTGCAATTTGTCTGCTTTCTCTTCCACATATACAATGGCATCTAATATTGCAGTCTCGTTAACTTTTAATGTCATATTGGGAACATAATATTTTCCTTTGTAAACACTAAATGAGTTGTATTCATTTAAGCTGTTATTGTATTTGTTTTTGTCGGCAGTAAATTTTGCACCTGATTGTGTAGCATAAATTTTACCATATTTTCCAATAATCCCATTATAAGGGTAATCAACTTGTAGTTTACTGTCTCCAACTCTAGACCAATCAAACCCAAACTCTCCTTTCCAATTTTTGGTTGGTCTAAAGAAAACTGCACATTTCGCTATTGTTGGAGACGGAGGCGGATTTCCTGGATCTCCGCTATGTTTAATGACTGTATTACTATTTTCCGAATAAACTTCAGCTGCATATTCAGAAATACTACTTTCAGAAAAATAAGTTAAATCTCCACCTACAATTTCAGTAATTTTACCTTTGACTATTCTTATTCTACTCATGTTGATTAAATTTTTTAATGAGATTTTCCTTTTTCCCCACTTTTATTATCAATATCGTTTTGTGCATGTTTAGTAATTGCTCCATTGCTCACTGTTTTCATTCCGCTCTCGCTATTCACAATCGTTTTTCCTTGTTTCGTCTCACTATGCACATCCCCCTCAATCATTTCCGTGAGTTTTCCTGTGATAAACATACTTGCATCGCCAACAACAGAGGTCGTTTTCATCGCTCCGACACTTTGTGTTGCATTTAAACCAATACTTTGGCTTCGGTTCATTCCAATGGTGTCAC
>JBKDZK010000941.1:0-1655 GCA_047971205.1 Draconibacterium sp. | reverse complement strand
TTTAAAATCACGTTATCGCGAATCTGGCCGATCATGTCGTTGCCGGCGTAACCAAAAAGAATGGAAAACATGTTGGCATAGCGGGTGACGGTATTGTCCAATACGCCATCCTTGCGTTTATGCAGAAAAGCACCGCGCTCGTCGCTCCAAAAAACATCCACAATTTGCTGCCGGATCGTTTCCGACTGCTTTTTGCAACGTTCTGCAAAAGCCTGATCGTTGGCAATTTCGGCACTCAAAGCCATGGCTTCCAGGCTGCGGGCAAGCAGCAACTGCTGAAAACTTATTTCTCCGTCTTTTTCGATTGGCGCCCAGTCGATAAACACCCAATCACCGGTTAGGCCTTCCACAAAACCGTTTTTATTGGTCCGTTCCAGGCAAAAATCCATGAGTGTTTTCATCTGCGGATAAATCTGCTTTACAAAAGCGCTGTCGCCGGTGTACAAAAAGTGATCGTAGATGCCGATCATCCAGTAAAAGGAATAATCGAGAATGGTATTGATGTGCATTTTTACCGGATCGTGTCCGCGCAAAGTATACAAAGTGCGCGTGTTCACGCCTTCGTCGCAAAATGAATAGAAATTCATCAGGTAACTTTGCAAAGCATCGCCACTCCAAATCCAGCGGTCGCGTTTAATTCCGTCGAGATGAAATTCACGTGTCGTCAGTTGCAGCGTGTACAACGACACGTCATAAATCCGGTTCAACAAAGAATCCGAGCATTCAAAAGTTCCTTTTTGTTCCAGCGGAAGGTATTTGTACAAGGCTGAAATTTCCTGAAAAGAAATACCTTCTTCCCAAACGGCATAAATGTATCGAAAAGCCCTCGTATCGGTAGTTTCATCGGTTGGGAATTGGCGATTAATATCCAGGTAGTCGTATGTTTCGGCTTCTGTTTTTGCCAAAGCTTCCTCTTTCGATTCACCATAAAATAACTTCAGCCGGCCCTGCCCTTTCAGTTTTTTCACCACAATTTTTCCGAAAGTTTCTTTACCGAAATCAAGCAAGAGTGCATTTTTATCCTGCTGAATAACTTTGGCTGTAATGGGCGTGTATTCCAAACTAAAGCTGGCTGGCGGTGCATCGGGCTTGGCGAAATCGGCCGATGCCGCTCCGTAATACGAATTGTCCTGATTGGTAACCGTCCAACTGTTATCGGTACGAACATGATTTCCCTGAATTAAAAGTGAAGGAAAAGTTTTGTAGTTTTCAATCAGAAATAACAGCGAATGTTTACCGGCAGGCAGCGTAAAATTCTGCGGATCGAAATCCGTTGGAATAACGCCATCGATGCGCATATAATCGCGCCCATCAGCATAAATCTTAACCGTTTCAGGGGTTTCAAGTTAATACTGTTTTTCGAAACGGATTACCGGATAAGGCACATCCACGCGCCAAAACGGAGGATAAGGCTGACCGCGTTCCTGCCGTTTCCCGGCTACCTGGGTATGCAGCCACACTTCAAAATCGCCCGGATACCAAATCCATTTGGCATTGCCGGTAGTTTCCAGATTTTGAGGAAATACCTGACCGACCGTTGCTAACAGTAAAATAAAAGCAATCAGGTATTTTTTTGAGATTTTTTTAAGGTTCATATACATTTAGTTGGCTTGATCTTATTTATTCAGCATATACAAAATTGAAACGTCCGCCCG
>JBKDZK010000940.1:0-3144 GCA_047971205.1 Draconibacterium sp. | reverse complement strand
ATGGCTGACAGAGGGGTGAAATAAAGAAAATTCGATTTTCAGCGATTTAGCTGAAATGAAGTTGGCGTAATACTCCTTGGCTCTGCCACGGGGATAGTCAACTTCAAGAATTTTCTTTAATTTAGACGGGCAGCCTGTATCGATTGTTTTCTTTGAAAAAAGTATTATTTTTAAACCTGTTGCTAAGTCATCAATTCCAAGGTTATGCAAAAAACAAAAAATCCTTTGATTTTCATTATTGAGGACAGTGTTGTTTATAAGGACTTGATTGTTGGGTATTTGCAGTCAAAAAAGTACACAAACGTTAAGGTCTATCAGAAAGGTGAAGACTGTATGAAAGATATGCACCTGAAACCCGATCTGATTGTTCTCGATTACTTGTCGGCAAGCATGACGGGTTTGGAACTGATGGTGAAGGTAAAAAAGGAACACCCCAATGTTGATTTCATATTTTTGAGCGGACAGAATGACCTGGAAGTGGCTGTTCTGATTATGAAGGTAGGGGCTGCTGATTACATTGTAAAAAATGATAAGGCTCCGCAGCTTTTGGTGAAATCGATCGGGAGCCTGTCGCAAACCGCCAAACACGAGAAGCAGGTAAAAGGATTCCGTATTGGCGTAGTTGGGTTCTTTCTGTTGCTTTTCCTCGTTATAGTGATCCTCGTTTTTGTGTCGTTTTTTCTGGATTATGAATTTTAGGGTTCCGGCCCGTATCTAATTTCCCTGATTTTATCCTGCAAAGGCACAGGTATTTGTAAAGAGAGACTGTTTGGTACCCCCTTGGCGGGGTTTCAGAATGGTCGATTTTTATTACCTTCCCGCCTTCAAAAAAATTAGATCATGGGATTTCTCGCTGTTATTAAAAAGTACAACCGTAGTTTCTGGACCTCCAACACCATCGAGCTTTTTGAAAGATGGGCATGGTATGGCTTTTACCTGGCTTTTCCGATCTTCCTGGTTGGATCAACCGATACGGGAGCATTGGGATTTACAAACGGGCAAAAAGGAGCGATAATGGGAACGGGGTCTGCTTTGTTGTATTTTTTGCCGGTAATAACGGGGTCAATTGCTGATAAACTGGGGTACAAACGTATTTTGCTTTTGGCATTTGCCATTTATATCTCAGGGTTTTACATGATCAATATTTTTAACAGCTACGAGCTGGTTTACTTTGCTTTTATCTGGATTTGTGTGGGTGGTGCATTTTTTAAGCCCATTATTTCAGCCATGGTTGCTAAAACGACCAACGAAGAAACAGCTTCCATCGGGTTTGGGATTTTTTACATGATGATAAACATCGGTGGTTTTATTGGGCCGTTTATCGCCGGTGCATTGTTGAAATTGAGCTGGGAGTATGTTTTTTACATGTCGATTGCTGCAATGGGCGTAAATGTGCTATTAACCTTGTTCCTTTTCAAAGAACCGGGGCGCGAAAAAGACGATTCCCCCTTGCTGCGGAATATTGTTCTGGCTTTTAAGAACATTTGGCTGACACTTCAGAACTGGAAATACGTATTGTTTCTGATTATTATGATTCTTTTCTGGACTGCTTTTAACCAGTTGTATTATTCATTTGGGATTTTTATTGACCAATGGATCGATACCACGCAGGTGTACAACGGGCTACACAGTGTTTGGCCATGGCTGGCCGAGACGATCGGGGAGAACGGTACCATCAATGCGGTTTCGATGACCAGCATGGACTCTTTCTTTATTATTGTTTTTCAGTTGATGGTTTCAGCCTTTGTAATGCGCTTTCGACCCTTGGCGGCCATGATGGGGGGAATACTGGTTCTTTCCGGCGGTCTGGGGCTGATGTTTTCCACGCAAAGCGGATGGCTGATTTTGTTGGGCGTACTTATTTTTGCTTTGGGAGAAATGGGAAGCTCTCCAAAGTTTACGGAATATGTGGGTAAGATTGCTCCTGCAGATCAGAAAGCGCTTTACATGGGAACTTCATTCTTGCCGATTGCCGCAGCTCATAAAATAGCTGGCTGGCTGTCGGGTGATTTCTACGAAGGCATTTCCGATAAGTATTTTCTTTTGCACAAAGAAGTAGCAAAACGCGGACTTCAGTTTCCGGCAGAGTATAGCGAAACGTTTACCAAAAACGACTTTTTCAGCCAGGCGGCCGAAAAAATGAATATGAGTCAAACGGAGTTAACGCATTACTTGTGGCAGAATTATCATCCTTCCAATATTTGGATGGTGTTCTCGGGAATTGCAGTGGCTGCCGTTGTTTTTCTTTGGCTGTACAACCGCTTTATTGTGGGGCAGAAATAAATACCGGAAGATAATACACCCTTCGATTCCGCTCAGTCTGACAGTCACCCTGAGCGAAGTCGAAGTCTGTTATCGTTAACTAAGCGACATCGATTCTACATTGGCTATTCTTCTGCAACAAACCGCCAGGGCATGCTGATCCAGGGTTCTCCCGCGTAATCAATGCCAATGCGGGGAGTGGCAGTGTAGTTGGGTTGTAACCCCGCGTCTTCGATCCAGATTCGCTCCGATGTTGAGAGGTCTTCTCCGTAAAACGATTTATCGAGTTGCAGGGCGCGTCCCACTCTTCCCGGTCCTGAAATGCCCTCCAGTCCGCGGATGAGAACAGCGGTCGGTTCATTCTCCGTTCCGCTTACAAAATTCAGCATCCAGTACATACCGTAAATCAGGTAAACATACACAAGGCCTCCATTGTGAAACATCACCTCGGTACGGGCCGTTCTTCCTTTGCTGGCGTGGCAGGCCAGGTCTTCCATCCCCCGATAAGCTTCTACTTCGGTAACGACAAAACGCTGAACACTGTCGTCAGCAAACCGACGGACGAGAATCTTGCCCAACAGCTGCGCCGCTACATCGGTTACTTCTTGCCGGAAAAAGGAGGGAGGAAGACGTTTGTGGCTTACCATAAAATGCAATTATTTTACTTTTAGAAGATAATAGGCACAAGTGGTGAAGTAATTTCGCACCCAGGGAATCGCCTTAATTACTTTTACCTGCCGCCTTGGTTTTAACCTGAACTTCACCTCGTAATTTGGGTTCACCAAAAAAAGGGTTTTGTCCAAAGCCTTAAACCCGTTGATCCTGTAAATCGACTCAAAGCGCTCAATAGAAATACCTGTTTCTTTTATTTCTAAAAGTCCT
>JBKDZK010000939.1:0-16302 GCA_047971205.1 Draconibacterium sp. | reverse complement strand
GACCTATTGGTAGAAAACAAAGTGGTAGTGGAATTAAAAACCGTGGAAACTTTTACAGATGTACATTTTGCGCAGGTTCTAACCTATTTGAAAATTGGAAACTTCCACTTAGGTTTGCTGCTTAATTTTAATGTACTTCGTTTAAAAGACGGCATCAAACGTTTTATATTGTAATGGGCAGAAACAACTACTTTGAATTCAAACAGTTTAAGATTATCCAGGAAAAATCTGCAATGAAAGTGGGTGTGGATGGTGTGTTGCTGGGTGCCTGGGTTCAGCCTGATTCCGCCCGTCAAATACTCGATGTTGGCACCGGAACTGGACTGATTGCGCTGATGCTGGCTCAACGCTCGAACGCGCAGATCACAGCGATAGAAATTGAAGAAAATGCGGCCGGCGAGGCATTGCTGAATGTAAGTGCTTCCGGGTGGAAAGAGCGCGTTGAAATACAGAATACTTCTTTGCAGGAGTTTGTCAAATCTGCCTCTTCTTCATTTGACCTGATTGTGTCAAATCCCCCCTTTTTTAGTCAGGCAACACGTGCAGCTTACGCGGAGCGGACCATTGCCCGTCACAACGACTTACTCCCGTTTTCGGAGCTGATCACCTATTCGGCCCGCTTGTTGACTGAGAACGGTAAAATTGCATTGATTTTGCCCATCGAGGCTTTGGAGGAGATTCTGCATTGGGTCAGAAAAAATAACTTGTGGCTTTGTCGTAAAACCGAAATTTTCCCCAAGACAGGGAAGAAAGTTAACCGTGTCCTGTTGGAGCTGGGAAAAAAAGAAACAGTCCTCAACGAAGACTGTTTGACAATTTATAATTCTGATGGTTCTTTTACTAAAGAATATGTCGCGCTAACCCGGGACTTTTACCTGAAATTTTAGGCCAGAAAAAGGAAAGGATTAAAAATCCGGTCCATGCGGTTTGAAAACTTACGAATGGCCTGTTGATCCATTTTCGAAGTACTGTGATCTATTTTGGCTACTTTCTTAACGATAAACTTCTCCAGGAAATTCATCTTTTCAAAGTTAAATTCGCCGCCCAAACAAGCCGTTGCTTTGGCATGTTCCAGCAATTCTTCAGGAAAGGCATTGTTCAGATGAGTTCGCACTTCTTCTCCTTCGTCCATGCAACAAATAAAAAGGCCCAGTTCTTTCTTTTGTAGCTCCGCTGTATTGATTCGGCAGAAGTTTTTGATTCTTTTTTGAATCTGTCCGGCATGGATAGACCCTCCTACAATTATCCTTTCGAATTGCGAGAGGTCGGGTGCTTTCTCTTTTTTCAGGTTACAAAGAGTTACCTCTTGTCCCAGTAATTGTTTTAGTTCACGGGCCACCATTTCGGTGCAGCCATGTGTTGTGCAGTAGGTGATTAATGTTTTCATGGTTTGATTGTTTTGGCTTATTTGTATAAAGATTGTTAATATGCTTTCAATAATTTCTATTTAAAATTAGGCACTTAGGGTAAACAAAGGTGTTAAGAATCGGTTAATTGTCTGTAATTATCGGTTAAAATAAAACACCAAAAGGTATTTTACTGAAAAAGTTCTATTTTTGCACAAAATTTTAAGCATAATACCATGACAATTGATATGAAACCAGAAGTACAGATTGATGCAAATTACTACAAGATTGCTGAAATTCGGCGACTGACAGAGCATGCTTTTATTCTTTCGATGCCCAGAAGCCGGTTTAAGTTTGAGGCAGGGCAACATGTGTCTTTGTCTATTCCGGGCGATTATCAAAGCCGCGAATACTCTATATACAGTGCCGAGGGTGGTACTAACCTGGAAGTGTTGGTGAAGGAAGTAGATGGCGGTTATTTTTCGCCGAAACTGTCGCATCTGAAAGAAGGCGATATGGTGGAGGTACACGGTCCGTTCGGAAAATTCGGATTGGATGAAAAGAATCTGAAAAACAATAAGCATGTTTTTATTGCCAGCGGAACCGGTATTGCGCCGTTTCACAGCATGGTGCAAAGCAACCCGGGCCTGGATTACCATTTGATCCACGGAGTGCGTTACGCCGATGAAGCCTATGAAAGAGATGCTTATGAAGCAGGCAGATACACGCTTTGTACTTCGCGCGATGATAAAGGGAATTTTAGAGGCCGTTTAACGGAATACCTCAAGAAGACGGACTTTGACAAAAACACGTCTTTTTACCTGTGCGGAAACAGCGATATGATCTTCGATTCGATGGAGATTCTGAGCGACAAAGGCTTTGGAAGAGAAAACATTAACGTGGAAGTTTACTTCTAAACTTTAGAATATCATCTTCTGCGAAAAGCAGTTTGTTGAGAAAGTCAGGAATGCCATCTCTCTGAGCAATCAGATGGGATGGCATTCTTGCTTTTACCTATTTCGAGTCAATTTTTTCGCCAAAGGCAAGGTCTCCGGCATCACCCAGGCCGGGAACAATGTATGATTTGGGCGTCATTTCGGGGTCTACAGCACCCAGCCACAAGGTAACATTGTCTGCCTTTATTTTTTCTTTTACATAGTTAACGCCTTCTTCGCTGGCAATGATGGCAACCATGTGAATGTGCGCCGGTTTTCCTTTACTGAACAGTGCCTCGTAACCAATCTCCATCGATTTTCCCGAGGCCAGCATGGGATCGGAAAGAATAACTACTTTGTTGTTGAGCGATGGAGACGCCATGTATTCAAACTCAATTTCAAATTTTCCACCTTCGGTATATTTTCTGAAAGCCGAAATAAAGCAGTTCTCCGCGCGGTCGAAAACCCGGAGAAGCCCATTGTGCATGGCCAGTCCAGCACGCAGAATGGTGGCCAAAACAGGCTGACTTTTTAATTTCGGAACTTTTGCCACACCCAGTGGCGTTTGTACGTCTTGTACTTCGAATTCCATTTCCTTACTTATTTCGTAAGCAAATAGTTCCCCAATGCGGTTCAGGTTATCACGAAAACGAAGCGGGTCGGTTTGAATGTTAATGTCACGGATCTCGGCCAGGTATTGGTCCAGTATAGAATGATTGTTGCCTAAAGTTTTTATGTTCATATTCTACTATCGCAGTTTATAAAAGTGAGTTTTCTTTTTAATTTTGGTTTCGCATTTTTCATGAGAAAAATCCGCGATCTTCTTTGTTGTCAGATGCTGGCTAAAACTGGTTGGGGCAAATAAAAATGGCTTTAAATCAGGGAAAGCAAAGATTTTTTGATATAAATGACTAATTGACAACATGTACAGTTTATGATAAAACGTATCTATAAAAACCTGTTTTCGGAAAAACTGCGCGTAAAAATAAGGATTTATTTCAATATACTGATTTCTCCTTTCTATTCGGGGCATCAGTTTTATTGTAATTGTTGCCAGAAATCGTTTCGGAAATTTCTTCCGAAAGGGAATATCGAACGAGAAAATGCCCAGTGCCCTTATTGTGGCTCGCTTGAACGGACGCGGGTTTTGACATTGTACCTGAGAAATGAAACCGGAATTTTTACGATGAAGAGGCCTAAGATTTTGCACGTTGCCCCGGAATATTCTTTGTTTCGTATTCTTAAAAAACTTGATGCTGAATATGTCGATGGCGATATCGATCCGGCTTATGCACGGAACGTGGTTGACATTACAGATATTCATTTTCCGGATAACTATTTTGACCTGATAATTTGTTCGCATGTTTTGGGGCACGTTCCTGATGAGGCAAAGGCTGTAAAAGAGTTGTACCGGGTACTTTGTCCGGGTGGCGAGGTGATTATTATGTCTGTTTTAGATCTGGATTCTCCTGTTACTTTGGAGGATAGTGAGATCGTTTCGCCCGAAGACCGTTTGGCCCGTTACGGAGAATCTGATTTATGCCGTTTGCACGGTATGGATTTTCAGGATCGGTTGGAAGCGGGCGGTTTCAATGTGAAGACAATCGATTACCGGACGCATTTTACAGCCGCAGAAAATGCCAGATTCAGGGCGGGCGATGGTAAACGAGAGTTGATATTTAGTTGTAAAAAATAGCAGGGGTTTAGTGATTCACTTTTGCTTTTCCCACCCATTTTCTCATAAGGAAGTATAGAAACTCTGCTTTCAGGTTGTTGGCGAAATCGCCTGGCATTTCAACCGGGTACCGTTGAAAGTGCGTACTTACACTGTCGTATTTAAGGCCGGCCGTTCCAAAGGTAATGTCGCAAATTTGCTTTTTCACCAATTTGCTTAGCAGCTTTTCCGAAACTCCGTGGTCGGTAAACGGGAAGGCGAAGGCTTTTATTTTGGACTCAAAGTGACGGTTGATCCACTCCATGTTTTTTAGAATTTCATCGAACTGTGCATTTTTTTTCATCAGCCAGAATTCGGGATGGGAACACGAATGTCCGCCAATCGTAAATCCTTGTTTTTGAAGCTGCTTTAGCTGACTTTTGCTCATGTAGGGCTGTTGTTCCTTTAAAAAGGCGGCAAAATCCATTTCAAGCAGTTCGGCTGCCTGGTCAATTAGATCCTTTTGATGATATGGAGTTTTTAACAGGTTGTGCCGGAAGATACCGTGTTTGGCCAGAAAACTTTCGGTTTCCGAATCGGGGTTTGTCAGCAAGCCATTTAACAGCAGACTGGCTTTGTAACGGTGAAAAAGTGCTTTGTTGCCCACAAAATCAGAATTGATAAAGAAAGTGGCCGGAATTCCTTTCCGCAATAAAATGGGAGCAATTATTTCGGCACATTCGTTGAGTCCGTCATCAAATGTCAGATGAAATTTTTTCCCGGAATTGAGCGGGTTTTCATAAAACTCCTCCAGCGAAACGGGTGTAAAATATTTTAGAATGTAATCGAGTTCGTTTTCGAATGTGTTGGCATCTCTGTACGGATAGTTCAGAACATGGGCCAAATGACTGTTGCTTACGGTGTGGTAGAAGGGCAGAAAAGTGGGAGAGTTCAGCCGGAATAAAGTTTTCGCCGGAACAACCCGGGCCACTTGTTTGCATATGGAACGAGGAATATTTGCCATCGGAATTCAGGATTTGATCCACCGAAGTGGCAAAGGTAAACCATTGTATTTGACCAGAAAATAGGTTTCGGGGTAACTTCCGAAGCCGCTGAAAAAGTGAGCAATGCCCGGCACCGTGGAGCCTTCAAAATCAAGCGTTGTATTCTTTCCTGCATTTTCACGGATAAAACCATCAATCAGAAGTCGCATGGCACCCGATTTTTTGCCGGTTTTATTTGCAACGGAGTCGTGGAATGTAACGCGGTTGCCATATTTGCAAAAGTAACCGGCTGCACACAATTCGTTGGCAGGAGTGTAAATCCCGTAAATTCTTCCAATTCCTTTGTACAGCCCAAATGCGATCAGGCGCTTGGCAGTATTCCAATCTTCTTCCGAGAATTCGCGCCAGGGATTTTCGGCTTTGAGTCGCAAGTAATCATCCAATTGTATTCCTGCCACAAAGCTCAGGTTTTTTTTATGTGCTTTCTTCAGGTTCTTTTTGGCATCGGGCGAATACCCCGAAAACAACCCGGCATAATCCATATTTAAAGGAAGAATATAATTGGTGCGGGGCGAAATTTTCAAGTGGACGCCGGTATTTTCCACAGGCGTTTTTGTGTTCACCTGTGTATCGCAATATTTAAACAGCTGAGAAACTTTCAGGAAGAATTGCCTGGTAATTTCTTCCGAAGGAGCCGGAAATATTCCCAGTTGCTGGCAATAATCAGGTTGATAAACATAGGAGATCCCCCATTTTTTCCGGACGGGCAAGGGCATAATAAAATCATAATCGCCCATTATCAGCGCATCCCAGTTGTCGGCAGCACGGTCGAGGTACCAGGAGGCGGCATAAATGTGCTGATTGGGGGAATTGTTCAGGCAGTTATCCCACTTGTTGTAATCAATGTCCGTATTTTTTATGTACCTAATGTTGGGTTGTTCTTTCATTTGCCCAGCTAAATCCAAGTTGGTTCATGTCTTCAAACACCTGGCGGAAACCTTTCCAGATTCCTTTGTCGTTAACGGTTTCGTTGTGCCAGATACTCACAAATGTACCACCAACATTCTTAACTTCGGTCATGATTTTTTTAATTTCTTCAAAAGCTTTATCCGGAGACAGTTTCAGATAGTGTGTAAAAGTTCCGTCCATTACCTGGAAGGGTACAACCAGCAGGTTGGTGGCGGTTTCGCGTTCCAGGTCGTAAAAGTAAAAAGGCGTGCAAATACCGGCCCTGAATCCGTGCAAACACGAGTAACCCATTGTATAATCTTCCACAATTCCACTTTTGATCAGTCGTCGGTACGAAGTGGGCAGTTGAAGCCGCAGAAAATGCTGACGGCTTTTCAGAATATTGGATTTCAGAATTTTTTCCAAACGAATTCGTTCGGTGCGCGTTTTTTTGCGGTTGCCTTTTTTGCTGGAGGCAAATGAAGGATGGAGCGCCACATCGTATTTTTCTTTAATGGTGCGGATTAGCTTTTGATACGATTTGTTGCGGTGCGAGATGTTTTTATCGTAACGGCCCCAGTCGCCCAGCAGGAAAAAAAACTTTACCTTCTCCTCGTTTCCTTGAAATACCGTGTTCAGGTATTCATAAGTGTCGTATGGATCCTGACTTTTCCCGGTCAGTACGTTTAATCTTTGCTTGAATTCGCTGCGATCTTTAAAAAACGATTTTAGCAGGGCAGCACCTGTTCGCCAGCAACCTTTGTTTTTATAGGCCCAGGCGTTGTCAATATCAATGGTCGAAATAAAGTCAAACTGGGGTTGGGGAAAGCTCAATGTCGGATATTTCTCTTTTAACTTGTTTCCCAGCAACTGTGCCCAGATGTTTACTACGGGCTTCTGAAAGAGATTGTATTTTACGAGGATACTGTTCTGGGGCGTGTATCGATCGAGTTTGTCACGGGTTTTGTCTGTATATTCCTCGTGGCGGCTAACCAGGTAAAACGAGGCCGCCAGCGGATCGAACGGCAGATCGGAATCCTGCGAACTTTCGCAAAAGTATTTGTTCCCTTCGTACCAAACCGGTTGAATACTTGGCTTGATCAATGCTTTCTGAAGGATCAGCCGGTGTGGCTTTATGTAAAACTCATCTCCAAATTTTTGGTACGAATAGTTGAACTTTGGCCCATCGTGTTGCTGAAATTCCTTCGAATTTTTTGTGAACGCAACTTCCGTTTGCAGGATGTTGGTAAAAATGAGCTTCGAAATGTACTCGATTCGGGAGGTAATCTTTTCAGAGTAGATCAGTATCATTTGGTTTCGTTTAAAAGTTTAGCATTCCCTCGTCGGCAAAACTCAGGTAATTGTTGTGACCGATGATGATGTGGTCGAGCACGGCAATGTCCATGGTTTCGGCGGCGGTTTTGATTTTTCTGGTTATTTTTTTGTCAGCATCGGAAGCCTGCATGGTTCCCGACGGGTGATTGTGGCACAATATAATGGCACTGGCTAGTTTTTCAATGGCGGGTTTCAGGATAATTCTCACGTCGATCACGGTTCCGGAAATGCCTCCCTGGCTGATCATAAACGTATCGATTATTTTATTGCCACGGTTGAGCAGCATCATCCAGAATTCTTCGTGGCTCAGGTCTTCGAGCAAAGGAGAGAAATAATCGGCGGCATCTTTACTTCCCGTGATTTTGTTGTTGCTGAATACTTCGGCGTCTTTGCGGCGTTTTCCCAATTCAAGTGCCGCTGCAATGGTGACGGCTTTTGCTTCGCCAATTCCGTTAAAGGTTTTCAGGAATTCGATGTTCTTTTGTCCAAGTTCGTTCAGCTTGTTATTCACGGCAGCGAGTATCCTGCGCGAAAGCTCAACGGCTGTTTCTTCCAGGTTTCCCGAGCCAATGAGTATGGCAATCAGTTCGGCATCGCTAAGCGAGCGTGCGCCTTTCGAAAGTAGTTTTTCGCGTGGCCGGTCTTCCGCTGCCCAATCTTTAATATTTAGCTTTTTGTAGTCGCTCATGTCTCCGGAACTTCTCTTTTAAAAATAAACAGAATAAATGATTTGTAAAAGACCAAATCGATTGTTCCGGAACATATGTCAATTTCAGGCAAAAAAAAACCTCCCCGCATTGCGGAGAGGCTTCTATCTTGTTGAATGTTGTTTCTTACAACTGATTCACTTTTAAAGCCAGACTTGATTTCAGGTTCGATGCTTTGTTTTTGTGAATAATATTACGTTTTGCCAGTTTATCAATCATAGCAACAACGCCCGGATACAGCTTTGCAGCTTCTTCCTTGTCAGTAGCATTACGCAATGCTTTAATTGCATTACGAGTAGTTTTTGCGTAGTACTTGTTGTGTACTCTCTTCTTTTCATCCTGACGGATTCTTTTTAATGCTGACTTATGATGTGCCATTTCTACGTTTCTTCTTTAAAAAAATTAGTAGCCCGTAGGGGATTCGAACCCCTGCTACCAGGATGAAAACCTGGCGTCCTAACCACTAGACGAACGGGCCATCATGTTAATTCCCTTGATTTTGGGACTGCAAAAATACTGCATTTTTGTTATCCGCCAAATTTTCAGGAAAAATATTTCAGCTAAATTTTGGTCTTCTTTCGTTTAAAAAGCCGTTTTTATTTTAGCGCTGCAAAGGAAAGCAAGTTTTTCGGATTTGCAAATAAAAAAATGCAAAAATTTATTTTTATCGCAGTTCGAAGTTTTGCCCGAGATAAACACGTCGTACATCTTCGTCGGCAGCAAGCTCTTCTGCTGTCCCGGCCTTCAGTATGTTACCTTCGAATAACAGGTACGAACGATCGGTAATGGTAAGCGTTTCGTGCACATTGTGGTCGGTAATCAATACGCCGATGTTTTTTTCTTTCAGCTTCATTACAATCTGCTGGATGTCCTCCACCGCAATCGGGTCTACGCCGGCAAAGGGCTCATCAAGCAATATAAACTTTGGATCGATGGCCAGCGCCCGTGCAATCTCAGTACGGCGCCGTTCTCCTCCCGACAGCTGAATCCCTTTACTCTTGCGGATATGTTGCAGGCTAAATTCATCCAAAAGCGTTTCCAGTTTTTCTTTTTGGAATTCTTTTGAGTAATCGGTCATTTCCAGCACCGCACGAATGTTGTCTTCGATACTGAGCTTTCTGAAAACGGAAGCTTCCTGGGCCAGGTAGCCAATTCCTTTTTGGGCTCTTTTGTAAACCGGCAGTTTGGTGATTTCCTCGGTGTCGAGAAAAATCTTTCCGGAAAAAGGCTGAATCAGGCCCACAATCATGTAAAACGATGTGGTTTTTCCGGCACCGTTGGGCCCCAGCAAACCTACAATTTCGCCCTGTTTTACATCAAAACTAACCCCTTTTACAACGGTTCTTTTCCGGTATTTTTTGACAATATTTTCTGCTCGTAAAATCATTTGAGTTCAAATAACGGATTTTTTTTGGATGAATTACAAGGCATTCATCTCCATTTCACGTTTTTTAACCACCCGGCGCGAGATGAAAATCCCGACTTCGTACAGCAGCACCAAAGGAATACAAACCATGATCTGGCTGAACACATCTGGCGGCGTAATAACGGCCGAGAGCAGCAGCATCAACACATAAGCATGCTTCCGGTAAGTTTTCATAAACTGCGGAGTAAGAATTCCAACCTTGCTCAGAAAATAAGAGAAGATAGGAAGCAGAAAAACTACCCCGGATGCCAGCGAAATGGAGGTAACTGTGGCAATGTACGACCGGGTATTGATTTGGTTGGTAACCGACTCGGATACACTGTAGGTTCCCAAAAACTGTATCGAAAGCGGTACGATCAGGAAATAACCAAAAAGCACGCCCAGCATAAACAATATGGAAGTATAAAATACAGCACCGCCGGCATGTTTTTGTTCTTTTTCGTACAAGGCCGGCTTAATAAAACGCCAGAATTCATAAAAAACCACCGGCGCAGCTATAACAAGCCCGGCAATAATTGAAATCATAATGTGCATCATAAACTGATCCGACATTTTGATGGCAATCAGGTGCAAAGGCTGTTGGTTGATATTGAGTGCATCGGTTCCAACCATTTCCCCGAGTTTGGCCAACATCCGGTTGGTCCAGAATTCCGGGGTCATCGGTTTCATTATAATGGTATCGAAAATGAGGCTTTTGAGGGCAAAAGCAGCAATTGCAAAAACGAACACGGCAATAAAAGAACGAATAATGTGCCACCTTAATTCTTCCAGGTGCTCCAGAAACGACATTTCTGATTCTACTTTTGGTGCTTTACTCTTTTTAGTGCTTTGTTCTTCTCTGGTATTTTCTTCGCTCATTGGCTTTCAGGCTTAATAAAAACTTCACAAATGTACAGGAATTTCTGGCATTTGAAATTTCACGTTTTTGAAATCCGCAAAGCCGCCAATTCCGAGGTTTCGAATATACATATATTATAAGAAGCTATTTATTATTGGCAGGTCTGATTTGCATGAATTCAAATTGAAATCATATTTAAGGAGTTTTTGAAGAGAAAACTTTCCATATTTGTATTGAGGGAATAAAAAGTGGAAAGGGTTAAGGTTTTGGGCAGATGTTATGAAAACAAATGACAAGCTTTAAAAATCATTAAAAATCATTGCTGTTTTATTTACTTTTAATAAATTAGAATTTGCTATCCGATTAAATAGTAGATTGTGGAAGAGTTAGTTATGTATAAGGATATTGATTTGCCGGAGCGACTGCAGCATTTTTTTGGTTTTGATCGTTTTAAAGGCCAGCAGGAAGCTGCGATCAAAAATGTATTGGGCGGTGATAACACATTTGTGTTGATGCCAACGGGGGGAGGAAAGTCGCTGATCTACCAGTTGCCCGCACTGATAATGGAAGGAACAGCGATAGTTATTTCTCCGCTTATTGCGTTAATGAAGAACCAGGTAGACTCCATCCGGGGAATGAATGCCGAGGATAATGTAGCGCATTTTCTGAATTCGTCCTTGTCGAAAGCAGCCATTACCCAGGTGAAGGAAGATGTGATAAACGGCAAGACCAAGCTGTTGTATGTGGCTCCTGAATCATTGACAAAAGAAGAGAATATTGAATTTCTAAAACAGATCAAAATATCGTTCTATGCCATTGATGAAGCGCATTGTATTTCGGAATGGGGGCATGATTTCCGGCCTGAGTACCGCCGGATAAAACCCATTGTGGAAGAAATCGGTAAATCGCCGATTGTTGCGTTAACAGCCACGGCAACCGCAAAAGTTCAGCACGATATACAGAAAAACCTCGGGATTCTGGATGCTCAGGTGTTTAAGGCGTCGTTTAACCGCGAGAACCTTTACTACGAGGTGCGTCCGAAGGTGAAAACGGTGAACCAGATCATCAAGTTCATCAAACAGAACGACGGAAAATCGGGGATTATTTATTGCCTGAGCCGGAAAAAGGTGGAGGAACTGGCCGAAAACCTGCAGGTAAACGGCATCAAAGCTCTGCCGTACCATGCCGGGATGGATGCCAATACCCGCTCAACCAACCAGGATAAGTTTCTGATGGAAGAGGTGGATGTGATTGTGGCGACCATCGCTTTTGGAATGGGGATCGATAAACCTGACGTGCGCTTTGTGATTCACTACGATATTCCGAAAAGCCTGGAAGGATATTACCAGGAAACCGGGCGTGCCGGCCGTGATGGCGGCGAAGGGAAATGTATCACGTTTTACGCCTATAAAGACATTCAGAAGCTGGAGAAATTTATGCACGGAAAACCGGTGGCCGAGCAGGAAATCGGAAAACAGCTCTTGCTGGATACAGTTTCTTATGCCGAGACCGCGATTTGCCGAAGGATTATTCTGCTGTATTATTTTGGCGAAAAATACGAGAACGAAAACTGCGGAAACTGCGATAACTGTTTGAATCCGAAAGAACAGATCGAAGCCCAGGATGAAATTGTTATTGCGCTAAAAGCCATTCTGGAGGTAAATGAGAAATACAAAGGCGACCACATTGCCAATATCCTGATCGGAAACAAAACCGCTGCGATAAAATCGTTCAAACACTACACGCTTGAATCGTTTGGAACGGGGGCCGATCACGACGAACGTTTCTGGAATGCCGTTTTCCGGCAGTCGATGGTGGCAGGCCTTATCAATAAAGACATTGAAAACTACGGTTTGCTGAAGGTTACGCCCGAAGGACATGCGTTTTTGGCGAATCCGGTAAGTTTTATGTTGGTGCGAAATCACGATTACGAGGAGGAAGCCGAAAGCGAAGGGGGAGCACCCTCCGGAGGATCGAGTGGAGATCCGCAGCTGTTTTCGATGTTAAAAGATTTGCGCAAGCGTATTGCCAAGCGGCACAATCTTCCACCTTTCGTAATCTTCCAGGATCCTTCACTGGCAGATATGTCGATTCAGTACCCGATCAACATCGAGGAGTTGCAGAATATTCAGGGTGTTGGACAGGGGAAAGCCCGTCGGTACGGGAAGGATTTTGTGGAGCTGATCAAGCAATATGTGGAAGACAACGACATTGAACGCCCGGAAGATTTGGTGGTGCGCACCGTGGCCAACAAGTCGAAGATGAAGGTCTTTATCATTCAAAGCATCGACCGCAAAATTTTGTTCGAAGATATCGCCGAATCTAAAGGAATTGAAGTTTCGGAAGTGATCAGCGAAGTGGAAGCAATCGTAAATTCAGGAACAAAACTGAACATTGATTACTACATCAACGATGTGCTGGATGAAGATCATCAGGATGAGATTTTTGATTATTTCAGAGAAGCCAAGTCAGATTCTGTGCAAGAGGCGCTGGACGAGCTGGGTGAGGATGAGTATTCGGAAGATGATATCCGGCTGATGCGTGTCAAATTTTTCTCCGACATGGGGAATTAAGATACCGACAAACATATTCAACTTTTTATATGCAAAAATGTTACTTTTGCACCGCTTTATTATTTGTAACAATTAATACAACAAAATATGACAGTTGCAGTTAACGAAAAACTTGCTTACAAAGTAGCCGATATTTCACTGGCTGATTTTGGGCGAAAAGAAATAGAGATCGCGGAAAGAGAAATGCCGGGATTGATGTCGATCCGGAAAAAATTTGGCCCATCGAAGCCTTTAAAAGGCGCCCGTATCATGGGAAGCCTTCATATGACCATCCAAACCGCTGTTTTGATTGAAACACTGGTGGAGCTGGGAGCCGATGTTCGCTGGGCAAGCTGCAACATTTTCTCTACGCAGGATCATGCGGCAGCCGCTATTGCACAGGCTGGTGTGCCTGTATTTGCCTGGAAAGGTGAAACGCTGAAAGAATACTGGTGGTGTACCGAGCAGGCTTTGAACTTTGGCGATGGTGTTGGCCCTACCGTAATTGTAGACGATGGAGGCGATGCTACCATGATGATTCACCGCGGATATGAAGCTGAAAGCAATGCAGCCATTCTGGACGAACCTGTTGGGGGAGAAGATGAACTGCAGCTTAACCTGATTCTGAAGCAGATTCTGGCCGAAGATTCAACCCGTTGGCAAAGAGTAGCCAAAGAGGTAAAAGGTGTTTCGGAAGAGACAACCACCGGGGTTCATCGTTTGTACCAAATGCAGGAAGAAGGAAAATTGCTGTTCCCTGCCATCAATGTAAATGACTCGGTAACCAAATCGAAATTTGACAATCTTTACGGATGTCGTGAATCGCTGGCCGATGGTATCAAGCGTGCCACCGATGTAATGATTGCCGGAAAAGTGGTAGTTGTTGCCGGTTACGGTGATGTGGGTAAAGGTTGTGCGCACTCGATGCGTAGTTATGGTGCGCGGGTGATTGTGACTGAAATTGACCCGATTTGTGCGCTTCAGGCGGCGATGGAAGGTTTCGAGGTTAAGCCCATGGAAGAGGCATTGTGTGAAGGAAATATTTATGTAACTACCACCGGAAACAAAGATGTGATTACCGGCGATCACATGGATAAAATGAAAGACCAGGCCATTGTTTGTAACATCGGTCACTTCGACAACGAAATTCAGGTAGCTCGTCTTGAAAAATGGCCCGGAATTCAGCGGACGAATATCAAACCACAGGTAGATAAATATACATACGAAGACGGACACAGCATTTATCTGCTGGCCGAAGGACGCCTGGTAAACCTGGGTTGTGCCACCGGTCACCCGTCGTTTGTAATGAGTAATTCATTTACCAACCAGTCGCTCGCGCAAATCGAGCTTTGGGAAAATGAGTACGAAGTGGGTGTGTATACACTTCCGAAAAAACTCGACGAAGAAGTGGCTCGTTTGCACCTCGAGCAAATTGGTGTTAAGCTGACCACACTAACTGACGAGCAGGCCGCTTATTTGGGTGTGCCCAAAGAAGGACCGTATAAACCGGAACACTACAGGTATTAATCTATACGAAAAAGATATCAGAAAGCGGGTCTCAGTTTTGGGGCCCGTTTTTAGTTGTAAACCCTTAGCATATCTCCAAAACGCGATACATTGTATTGTTTGAGTGGGGCTGATGCCGGGCCTTTTACAACACTTCCGCCAATAAAAATAAATTGCGATTCGCAGCAGAAACAGGTTCCGGTGGCACCCTTGCTATCAACCCGGCAGCTTGAGTTTATTTCGTTGGTGCAGGCTGCGTCAAAGGCGTAATACGAACCTTCCATTTCGCAATAAATAATTAAGCCGCCGAACCCTGGCCCGGGAAAATAAACGGAGTTTCCGGGAACCGTCAGTTCGTTGTGCGTTATCAGGCTAACCTGGAACGCAACCGGAACATCGGGAATTTGCGAGTCTATTTCATTGCACGATAGCGAAAGCAACAAAACCAGTACAAAAAAAAATAAATACTTCCCTCTTCTTAAAATCAACTGCTTCATTTTTATTATTTTTACTGGAACTATCAAAAGTAGCAATTTATTGCGTAAGCCGTATAACTCATGGATGATCTGATCGTCATAATATTAACGATTCTGGTTGCAGTGGTAGGGGCACTCAATCAACGGAAAAAGAAAAGAGAGGCCAGGGCGTCTGCTTCCCAGGAGGCCGTGCAGCCTGCTGATTTCTGGGAAATGATTATGCAACAGGAAGAGCGGCCGCCGGTATACCAAACGGTACCACAGGAGGAGGACGATCTTTACGACGAAGTGGTGGATACCGTTCCCGAACCCAAGCCTGTTTATCAGTTTAAGGCGGAGGCCGAAGGAAGTTCTGAAATGGTGGAAGTGAAGAAAATTCTCCGGCGCGAGGCTAAAAAGCCGGTAATGGTTGACGGGGAAGAATTTTCCATCCGAAAGGCCATTATATACAGTGAGATAATGAACCGGAAGTATATATAAATCATTCATTATGAATATTTTTTCGGCCGGATCATTTCAAAATTGAATAAATTATTTACATTTGCAGGAAAGGAAGGGTCCTGGGCAACCGGGATTCTTTCTATTTTTTTATGCACTATTATAGTATCAAAAAGAAAAATGAAGGAGGATAAGAAATGTCCGAAGTAACATATTTAACACAGGACGGACTAAACAAGCTTAAAAAGGAGCTTGAGCGTCTGGTGACGGTTGAAAGACCGAAGATTTCGAAACAGATTGGCGAGGCCATCGAAAAAGGCGATATCTCTGAAAATGCAGAGTACGACGCAGCAAAAGATGCACAGGGAATGCTGGAAGCTAAAATTGCCCAGTTGCAGTCGAAAGTGGCCAGTGCCCGTATTCTCGACGAATCAAAAATTGATACGTCGAAGGTTCAGATTTTGAACAAGGTAACCATCCGGAACCAAAAGAACAATGCAACCATGCAATACACGTTGGTGCCGGAGAGTGAAGCAAACCTGAAAGAAGGGAAAATCTCTGTTCAGACACCCATTGCCAAAGGCCTCATCGGTAAGAAAGTGGGCGATGTGGTGGAAATCAAAGTTCCATCGGGTATCATTCCTTTTGAAATTGTAGAAATCTCAATTTAATTAAAAATGGCAAGCATTTTCACGCGCATTGTAAACGGAGAAATACCAGCCTACAAAGTTGCTGAAGACGATAACTTTCTGGCCTTTCTCGATGTATTCCCAACAGCCAAGGGGCACACCTTGGTGATTCCCAAAAAAGAAGTGGATTATCTTTTTGATTTGGATGATGAGATGTACACCGGACTGCAAATGTTTGCCAAAAAAGTAGCACTTGGAATACAGAAAGCCATTCCCTGTGTGAAAGTAGGCGTGATGGTTTTGGGGCTTGAAGTGCCGCATACACATATTCATCTTGTCCCGATGCAAAGTGAAAAGGATTTGCTCCATTTTTCGGAGAAGGTAAAGTTTCCGCCGGAAGAGATGGAAGCCATCGCAAAATTGATTGCTGATAGCATCGAATAAAATAACAGCCTGGTATTCACCGGGCTTTTTTTTGCTTCCCCGATTCTACCAAATTTTATTAACA
>JBKDZK010000938.1:0-7797 GCA_047971205.1 Draconibacterium sp. | reverse complement strand
TGTACAAACAGCAGGTTTACCAACTCAGTTTTACCTGTACTCCGTCCGGATTGTTTTCAAAACGCAGGAAGCAGGTTTTGCTTTCCCCGTCCCATGACATGTCGGCCTCCAGCGGATTCCCGGCTGCATCGGTCACTTCTGTCTTTTTCACTTCTTTGGGCAAGAGCACCCGCATAACATTGGTCGTATTCAAAGGGCTTTTCGCCACAAAAGAATATTCGTTTCGCGATCTGTTTTCGTCGTAAACTCTGGCGGCTGTGGCCAAAACCTGTGGCGTTTCCGGATTTTCAACATTCCCGATATTGAACAGGAAAGCCTGTTCGCCCGGGTTTACCAGTTTCTCGTCCAACACCGGAATTTCGGGATCAAACAAATCAATCAGCTTTCCTTTGATGGAATACGGAGTTTTGTTCGGGTTTTCATCCACTACTGCAACCAGTTCGTAAGGTCCCCTTGTAAGTGCGAACGAATTTTTTAATACAAGTTCGCTGCCCGTTTCCTTCTGATACAATGCGTTTACAGTGTTTACAAATACGTCGTCCTTGTTGTCCTCCAGCACAAATTCTTTGGGATCGTTGCGGAGAATGCAAACTTTTCCTTTGCCGTATTCAAATTCGCCGGCCTTAAAAGGTGCTTTTAAACCCATTTTCAGGAACAAATCTTCGGACGGAGCACTGAAGTTATTTCCATTGGTATTCCACCATTCCTGAACGCTTTGAAAAGCATCCTGGTCGCGGCCGCAATACATCAGCACACCACCGTTTTTCACCCACTCGGCAATGTGATCGTGCGACGACTGATCCATCGGTTTCATGTTTGAATACGACATGATCAGCACTTTCACATCTTTCCAGGTTTCGGGGAACGAAACGTTTTCGATGTGAACCGTTTTAACCGGAACACCCCTTTTTAGCAAAGGAAGCGCCTGTCCGTAAAAATTTGACAGCTGCGGATCTTCGTATCCGTTGTGTGTGGGAAAACGCTGAAACATCAGCGAATTAGCCATCAACACGCCAATTCCCTGCGAACCGCTCACTTTGTTTTCCGACAAAGGCATGTTGTTCAGGGTATTGATCATCACCTGCATTTGTGTGGAATAAAAACGCGGAATGCGCTCTTTCTCTTCGCTGTTGGCGCTGGTGCGGTAATAGCCCTGGTAAATGCGGTTGGGCCACGGCATAACTTCGTAATCAGCGATCATCGGATACAGAAGCTGTGCGGTAAAAGTAGCCTGGTAGTTCTTTTTATAATCGGCCCAATCGCGCGGCCAGTCTTCAATCGGGTCGGTCAGGAAAAACATTTTTCTACCGGTTGGTTCGGTCATCGACTCCATGGAGCCATACTCCAGAAAAGCGGTTTCAAATACGCGCTCTTTTGCCTTGCCGTTGAAATAATTGGGTTCGCGCGAGGTACCGGTCCAGACCTGAGCAATGTAACCATCCACACAGGGCAATGCTGCTAAACTGGCTTCGGGACTTACAATCTGCCACTGCGAATAATTTACCAGCGAATGTGTGGGCACATAACAACGAACATTCATGCCTTTGCTTTTCCCGTACTCTTTGGCATAGGTAAAACACTCGTTCAAAGCCCGGTAGTAAAGC
This sequence comes from Draconibacterium sp., assembly GCA_047971205.1. Lineage (GTDB taxonomy): Bacteria > Bacteroidota > Bacteroidia > Bacteroidales > Prolixibacteraceae > Draconibacterium. Next base: position 6,193 of record JBKDZK010000938.1, on the reverse strand, counting down.
TGGTATTTCAGTTTGTTCGACAAGTAGGTGTTTTCAGCCGACTCGTGCTGGGGCCTCCAGTCGAACCCGTAATATTCTTTCCACTCGCGTTTAAAGGCATCGCTGTATCCCGAGCGTGCCCAAAACTCAGGTTCTTCCAAAAAGATAGCATCAATTCCGGCATCGATCACCCGCTTGATCACTTTCTCTTTCATGTAGTTAATGAAGTTCATGGACGGAACAATGTACGGAACCATGTGTCCGTGCCAAATGGTGTCGCCATGCTGAGTCACCTGCCCCTCATCGAGATGCCATTTGCCGTCCCATTCGCAGGTAAAATAATCCTGGTATTCTCCCCAGGCAATTCCGCTCATAAAATGCGTGGTATATCCCCTGTCGCGCCACGACTGAACGCGTTCTTCGAAAGTCATGTTCCCCTTTTCGTGGTGGTCTTTTACGCTGTAAACGATCGCGACATCCGCCCGCACATCAATAACGGGTTTCCAGGGATTGGAAGTTTGAAAAGCTGTTTTTTCCTTTGGCAGATCAGGTTGTTTCTCTTTTTTTGGCTGAGGCTGCGAACAAGCCTGTAAGATGAAAGCCAGCAAGAGACAAAATGTGATTGTTCTTTGCATTGGTATAGGTATTTTTTTTACAAGAAGAAAATCATCCCTACTAAGATAAGCAGGGATGACCAATTCCAAATAATCGATGAATCGCCAAGGGTGTTTATCCGCTCAGCTCTGTTACAAATAAGTCCTCTGATTTTGCTATTAAACCAGATTTCTGTCCCATCTTTTTTTGAAGGTTTAAAGCCACCCCCAAAACCGGTGACCTTAAACCATTATCAAAGCTTATGGAATCATTACCTCTTTTGCTTCGTTGTAATTCCATCTTCTGGTACCGCTTCCCCTTGGCGTATCGTAATTTATACGGGCAGCAGCACGGATAAACACGACCCTTCCTTCCGGAATTGTTCCGTTCGATTCAATGGTGACCGTTTCTCCGAGCAATGCACCAAAGGCAGAACCAGTGTACTCAATCTTGCTGGACCAGCGCTCGTCGCGCGCCCGGTACCCAACACTCGACGAGTAACTCACAAACAGCTGAATGTCGGTAACATTTAAAAAGCTGTTGCTGTAACCTCCCATCGGTTCAATTTTGGCACGAAAATCATCTTCCGACACCGCGCGGGTAACACGCACTTTGGCAGTAATTTTACCATTGATTACGGTAGGGTTGTCCACCCATTCTATTTTCAGGAAAGGCTGTACCTCAAATTTCACTTTTGTTACCCCTTCAATATCCCGGGACTGTGTTTCGTCGGCCAGCGGCACACCGCGCTCATCTTCGCGAAGCAGCGGAATGAAAGGACCGTCGATACGAACGTTGTAGTTTCCTTTAAACAGTTTTGTATTCTGGAAGGTACCATCACTCATGGCGTAAAAATCAGGGTTGTGTGTTACGTTGTCGCCCCAGCTAAGCTCGGTTAAACGTACCCGGATACCTTCACTTCCCTGGTCGGTAAGTACCGCTTCGCCGGTGGCTGCATCTACGATCTCGCCTTGCAATGTTTCGGCCGGTTCGTCGTAGTTGTCCAGCTCAAAAAAGCCGCAGGAACTAAAGGATGCCAGCGCGAACATCAATATATAAAATCCTATTCTCTTCATTTCGATGTATTCTTAGTTGTTACTTATCCTTACTTATTACCGGTTGGGTTGCTGATCAATTACGGGGCTCTTGGTTACTTCGCCACCCGGAATTGCGAAATAATAATCAACAACATTGTACTCAAACGTTTTCAGACTTACCCATTGGAAACGGGCATCGAAGAAATATTTTCCGGTTTCGGTTGAGAAGAACGGGTACAAACCGCGGAAACGATAGCGGGCGTTGTTACTATAGGTTTCTTTGTCTCTTTGTTCGCCCCAGAAACCATCGCGTCCTTCGTAGTGTTGCACCCTCCAGCGACGCAGATCCCACTTGGTTTTGTGTTCCAGCGCCAGTTCTTTCCGACGTTCTTTCCGAACAATGTCGCGTCCTGCAATGTCGGCCGTAATGTTGCCGGTAAGCAATGTCGCACCGGCACGCTCGCGAATGTCGTTAACCGCTTCGGTAGCCACCTGGAGCATGTTTGACCCGTCGGGAGACGCTTCTCCCGCCAGTGACAATTCCACGGCTGCTTCGGCTGCGTTTAGCAGTACTTCGGCATAACGCATCAGAATAAACGGCTGATCTGATTTACCTTCACCGGCTTCAAACGATGGATCGGGGTTCAGGTATTTACGACCATACAATCCGGTTAAACAGCCTTCACCATTGTCGAAAAACGGCCCATTTGCCCCGGCAGCGGTCATTTCAGCACCGTTGTATTCAACAACTTCCTGGCTGTTTCCTTCTCTCGGACTCAAGTAAAGCGATTTAGGCGCCTGTTTGTAGGCATCCAAATGCTGGTAGCGTTTTTCGGCTGCCTGGTATGAATAATCGTTGAAGAAGGGCTGAACCGCACCTTCACCGGTGTACACTCCTGCACGGATCTCAATCTCTTTCCCTTTAAACATATCGCCGGGGAAAATAACGTAAGCACGTAAACGTGGCTCGGCATTTTTAAACAGATCCATGGGATTGTTATACATCAGGTAATTCCCATCAGTATTGGAAGCGCCGTCAGTCACGCGGATGGTTCCGTCCTGGTAACGGTCAAAACCATCGTACAATTCCATGAAATCGAGTGTCGGACAAGTTCCCGAAGCCAAAGGCGCTTTGAAAATAAAGGGCGCACTGTAGGCATCGTATCCGTGAGCAAAAGTAGGATAGGTATATTCCTTCACATAAATATTCTCGGGGCTCGACAAGTCGCTAAACATGTTTACCATGTTCTGATACTGAGCTTCCGGATCGTTGGCCGCCCATTTTTTGGAATACAGCGAATAGTTACCGCTTTCCATTACTTTACGGGCAGCCAGGTAAGCTTCCCTGAAGTATTTTTTGGAAGCCGCTTCCCATGAATCTTCGGCAAAACCGATCACACGAACACCGGTTTTCTCACCAAAACCAGTCAGGCGTCCGGTAACAGTTTCGTTGTATTTGGCCACACTACCGGCATACAGCATAGCTTCTGATTTATAAGCCCATGCAACGTTTTTATTGGCATAACCGCTTTTCGGGCTGGTAGGCAGTAACAGCTCGGCCGCTTTGTCGTAATCAGCCAGTACCTGATCCCAGGTTTCTTCTTCCGTAGAGCGCGCTACTTCCAGTTCATCCTGTTCGGCAGGATATGGAATAACCTTTGTTACCAGCGGTACACCGCCAAAACGACGGGCCATGGCATTAAATACGGTAGCACGCACAAAATACGCTTCGCCTAAATAATGGTTGTACTTTCCTTCGGGAAAAGAACTTTTGTATTCTGGCAGGCTCTCCAGCAAATAGTTGGCATCGCGCAAAAGTGTAAAGGCTTTTCCCCAATAGGGTGTACGTTCGCCTGTAAAAGCGGAACAGATTCCGTCGCGGTTAAGCGCTTCTCCGGTTCCTTCGATACCAAGGGCACCAAGCCAGGAGTTAAATTCAACTCCCCACTGGGCCATGTATTTGAAATCTTCGAAAGGCATATTGCTGTACATCCGTGCCATGTAAATCTCCATGCCCGATTCGGTCGTCAGTAAATCGTCGTCGCTAATGATGTTTTTGGGCGGGATGTCCAAATCCATACAAGCGGAGAAGAACAACAGGCCAATCAGCGCTAATATATTTATCCTTTTCATTCCTTTAATATTGTTTATTTTTAAAGTAACTCATTTTGTCATCAAATTTCTTGATTCGTAAGTTCCTGTTTCAATGAATTAAAATGTTGCCGACACGCCCAAGGTCAACGTTTTGCTAAGTGGATACATACGTCCCAAATCATCATCCGGATGTTCCGGGTCGACAAATTTCACCCCTGTAATGGTGAACAGGTTGTAGGCATTGGCAAACACACGCAGATTCATAGTCGAAAGCGCTTTTATCTTTGGTAGGGTATAGCCCAGTTCAACACTTTTCAAACGCAGGTAGGCAGTGCTCACACGGTTGAATTCCGAGTTGCCGTGCGGGTAGTTTCCGGTAAAACCGTAGTATCCACTTATCCATTTTGTTTCAGGATCGTAAGGATCGGCCATCGGATCTTCCGGATGCCAGCGATCGAGGTATTGCTCCAGTGTTCCGCCACCGTTGCTTCCCCAGATAGAGTACAGCGGTTCTTTGTATTCCATTGACCCCAGTGCCGATCCCTGGAAAAGCAGGTTCATATCAAAATTTTTGTAGGACATTTCGTAGCTCAAGCTGAAGTTCAGCCAAGGTGTCTGGTCAAAAGCTATCGGATGTTCATCCAGGCCGTCAATCTGGCCATCGCCGTTCCAGTCGACGTATTTATAATCGCCGGGCAGGACATTCCTTTCTTTGTAAATCGCATAATTCCATATGTCATCCCAACTTTCGTAGCGTCCTGCCGATTCGTAACCAAACTGTATCCCCTGGTAACGGTTGCTTAAGTTGTTGTTACGCCACTGGTCGTATGAGTTTCCGTAGGGACCTTTTTCCGAAGCTGTCATATATTTCTGACGGGTTATGGTTCCGATGGCTTTTACTTTGTATTGGAAATCGCCAATTCTGTTCCGGTGAGAAAGTTCGAGGTCCATACCAAAGTGGCGGTCGCTGTCGAGGTTTTCCCTCGGAGCTGTTGCTACAACAACGGTTGGCAGATCACCTGAACGACGGGCAAAACGTCCTTTTATGCGACGATCGAAATAATAGAACGAGAAGCCAAACAGTCCATCCCAGCCTTCAAAGTCAACACCAATGTCGAAAGTGTGGGCAGTAAACCACGTAATCAGTTCGTTGGGAAGTGCCAGCGTTGAAACACCGTATACAAAATCGCCTCCGAACACATAACCGGGCGCATACTGGTTGTAGTAACCTTTTTCGGCATTGCCGCTTACCGCCGGGTACGTATAACCTGTTGCCCAATCGTATTGCAGGGCTCCGTCGTCTACCAGAACACCATAACTCGCACGCAGTTTTAGCTGGTCAACAAACGACAAAGATGAAATTGACTGGAAGAAAGACTCTTCCGATACACGCCAGCCTACCGATGCCGAAGGGAAAAATCCCCATTGGTGGCCTTTTGCAAATTTTGAAGAACCGTCGTAACGGAATTGTACTTCCGCTATGTACCGATCGGCATAAGCATAATTCAACCTTCCGATCAATGCCGAGTTGGCCAGTTCGTAAATATCGTTCAAACCACTGTGCATCCCGCCGATCTGGTCTTCATCGGTACCGGCAAAAAGATACTCCATACCAAAAGCCAGGTCGCGTTGTGCGTAAAAGTTATCACCGGTCCGCTTCTGTGTTTCCCAGCCCAACAGTCCACCAAGTTTATGAACATCGGCAAACGTATTGTTGTAATTCAAAATAAACTGTCCCAACACCTGCTGCTTGTTGTACATTTCGCGGCGAATCTGGTTGGGCGAACTTGAGTTATACAGTTTTGAATCGTACGAATCAGTCAGCGAATTATAGGCGTACTGGTAGTATTCTTTCCGGTAAATATTGTTGTCGTCAGACCGGTAGTCGTAACTAATCAATGCCTTGGCCGACAAACCGGTTAATGCGTGCGAAACGGTTCCGAAGTCGAAATTCAAGGCAGCAGAAGACTGGAAATATTTCTGGTTGTATTTGCGATAACCTGAAATGTCCGAGGTCATTTTTGCCACCGTGTTTTCTTCCAGGTCCAATCCTTCGTAGTTAAGCATTGTGTTTTCAGGATCGGCATAAGCCGGGTACAACACCCCCTGGCGCCAGTAGTTGCGAATAATATCCGAAGCACTGGAATAAGGATTGTTGCGGTTATCGTTGATACCACTCAGGTTCAGATCGAATGTCAGACCGTTGGCAATTTCGGTACTGATGTTGGAACGCAGGTTGTACTTCTCGTAGTTCAAATCGCCTGATTTGAAAAAGCCTTCCTGGAAAAAATAGCCCATTGCAACGTAGTATTGGGTTTTGTCGGTACCACCCGAAATACTTATATCGTGCTGGCTTTGCGGAGAATAATCAGAGAACAGCAATGAAGTCCAGTCGGTTGTGCGACGTGTTCCGTTGCGGAAATCTTCAAAATCCTGTTCGTCGTAAATGATGCTTCCTCCGTTAATGTTGTTCATCGCTTTTTCGTTGT
>JBKDZK010000937.1:0-7074 GCA_047971205.1 Draconibacterium sp. | reverse complement strand
TGATGGATAATGCAGGTATGGTTAAAAATCCGGCATACGGCGACCCAGAATCTTTAGGCCGAGGGACAGATTGGGTCGGAGCTTTGCTCTCAACCGCACCAATGCAGAATTATTCACTGTCGTATTCTGGTGGAACCGAAAAGAACACTTATTACGTATCAGCCAATTATTTCGATCAGGAAGGGATCGTATTGAATACCGGATTCAAACGTTACGCCTTGAAATTCAATGCTGAAACACAGGTCATAGACAAAGTGAAGTTTGGAAATATGATTACTCTGAATCATGACGACAAGTACAGTGGCGATTACAGTATTTTGAATACCATGCGAGCGCTGCCAACTCAACCTATTTATAACAGTAATGGAACTTATGCTGGGCCAGAAGGAATACCTTCGTGGGTAGGAGATGTGACTAATCCGATTGGTAAGGCCAGCCTGGTAGATAATTCCACTTTGGGATACAACCTTTTGGGGTCTATGTATGTGGATGTTGAATTGATGAAGGGACTCTCGATTCGTTCAAGTGCAGGCTTGAAGGCCAATTTTTGGCAACAGCGCACTTGGTCGCCAAAATACGATTGGCAACCAACGCCACAGGAACAATCGTATTTGGGACAGGCTTCTTATAAATCGATTACCTGGAATTGGGATAATTTGCTGACTTACCAAACAACCATTGGAACGGACCATCGCTTAACTGCTATGGTTGGTACCAGCGCGCAAGAGAATAAATATGACTTTATTAGCGGATCGATACAAGAATTTGCCAGCGACCTTACCCAGCAACTGGACAATGGCTTAAGTCAGAAAAACATTGGAGGAAATGGGAGCTCGTGGGCTTTGATGTCGTATATGGGCCGTGTAAATTATTCGTATGCCGATAAGTACCTGGTAACGGCAACGGTACGTCGTGATGGTTCTTCTCGCTTTGGGTCAAATAATAAATGGGGGATTTTTCCATCAGGTTCATTCGCGTGGCGAATCTCGGAGGAAGAATTTTTACAGACGGTCAGTTTCATCGACGATTTAAAAGTGCGTGCCGGGTTTGGTGTAACCGGTAATCAGGAGATTGGAAATTACTCGTTTGCGTCGGAATTAAGTACAATCAAGTATAATTTCAATAACAACCTGGTTAATGGAGTTGTGACATCGAAAATGCCAAACCCAAATGTACAGTGGGAATCGCAGCAACAAATGAATATTGGGTTTGATGCGACCATCCTGGATCAGCGTATTAACCTGACCGTTGATGCCTATCAGAAAAATACCAAAGACATGCTTGTCCCCATGGCAGTTCCAATTACCACGGGATATTCTGATGTGGATGTTCCGTACATAAACGCAGGAGAAGTTGTGAATAAGGGAATTGAAATCAGTGTGAACTCGAGGAACCTGACCGGCGATTTTAAATGGGACACCAACTTCAATATTTCCTTTAACAAAAACGAGGTAAAAAGTTTGAACGACACTATTCCGATAAGCCGTGGCGATGTGGGGCTGAATCAAAAAATCGGACGTATTGAGACCGGAAAAGCAATTGATATTTTTTATGGTTATGTAACCGATGGTATTTTTCAAACTCAGGCCGAAGTTGATGCGCACGCATTGCAGGTGCCTGGCGAGGATATTTATGCCCGTACCTCGGCCGGAGACTTTCGCTTCAGAGACTTGAACAGCGATGGGGTGATTGATGACAGCGACCGCACTTACATTGGCAACCCGAATCCTGATTTCATTTTTGCATTGAGCAACCGGTTTGCTTACAAAGGGTTTGATATGACTCTTTTTATTCAAGGTGTTTACGGCAACGAAATTTACAACGCCAACCGCATATGGAGCGAAGGTATGGCTGTCGCCTACAATCAGAGTACAGCAACCTTGAATCGCTGGAAAGGAGAAGGAACCAGCAATAACCTGCCTCGTGCAGTCTTTAATGATCCCAATAAAAATGTACGGCCATCGAACCGGTTTGTTGAAGATGGCTCATACCTACGCTTGAAAAACGTGATTTTGGGATATACATTCCCCAAACGCCTGGTCGAGAAAGTGAAAATGAGTTATGCCCGTTTGTATGTTTCCGGAACAAACCTGTTAACCTTTTCTGACTATTCCGGATTCGATCCGGAAGTTGGCGCAAGCGGGATCGATATCAACACCTATCCTGTAACAAGAACATACAGCGTTGGGGTAAACGTTAGTTTCTAATCGTTAAAATCTTTGATGAAAATGAAAATTTTGAATTATATACCGATACTTTTGATTGTTGTGGTGCTTACCTCTTGTGGCGAAGATTTTTTGGATAAATCGCCTCTGGATACAATCAATACCGAGAATTTTTACCAAACCGAATCGGATGCAATAGCGGCAATTAACGGTGCCTACCAGCCCTTGCAATGGCCAAAGTTGTATAACATGCGTATGTGGACTTCAGATATCATGGCTGGTAACAGCATAGTTGGCGCCGGTGGGGGTGACGATGGTCGTGAAACACAGGATATGGCCAACTTTGTAACCACTACCGACAATGAAGGTGTACTGGATCTTTTCCGCGGACCTTCTCCGGGTATTTTGAGATGCAATGTTGTTTTGCAGAAAGTTCCGGCCATTGTTATGAACGAAGATGTGAAAAGCAGGGTGCTGGGTGAAGCTCATTTCCTGAGAGGATTGTACTATTTCATTTTGGTTCGCTATTTTGGTTATGTTCCTTTGATTATTGATCCGCAGGAACCCGGAGATGATTTAAAGCCGCAACGTGTGGATAAATCCAGGGTTTATGAGCTGATTATTGAGGATCTTAGTAAGGCTAAGGATATGTTGCCAGCTAAATCAACTTACTCGTCCTCCGATTTGGGGCGCGCAACAAAAGGAGCTGCAGCCGGACTGTTGGCTAAAGTTTATCTAACCCGGGGTGAATACGATAAGGTTATAACCCTGGCCAATGAAGTTGCCACATTAGGGTACGATTTAAATCCGAATTATGAGGATAACTTCGATGCAACGAATGAGAATTCGATCGAATCACTCTTTGAAATTCAATATGCCAGTGATGCAGGTGAAAACTTCTGGTCAAATGAAAACCAGGCTTCTTGGTTAAGTACTTTCACGGGCCCTCGTAATTCCGATATGGTTGCCGGAGGTTGGGGATGGAATCAACCAACCCAGGAATTTATTGACGCATACGAAGAGGGGGATTTGCGCAAAGATGTTACCGTATTTTACGATGGTTGCCCGCCGTTCGACGGAAAGGATTATGATCCGGCTTATTCAACAACCGGCTACAACCTTCGTAAATTTTTGGTGAGCAAAAATGTGTCGGCAACTTACGACAACAGCCCCTTAAACTTCCCGGTTTTACGTTATGCCGATGTGTTGCTGATGAAAGCCGAAGCACTTAATAGTTTGAACAGAACAACCGAGGCGGAAGCGCCCCTTAACCTGGTACGTGCCCGTGCCGGTTTGTTGCCCGTAACCGGAAAGTCTCAGCCCGAAATGAAAGAGATTATCCTGCACGAACGCCGAATGGAACTTGCTTTTGAAGGTCAGCGCTGGTTCGACATGGTTCGTGTGGACAATGGTCAGTGGGGGCTTGATTTTCTTCATTCAATAGGTAAGGTGAATGCTACCCAGAAGCATTTATTGTTTCCGATTCCGCTAAAGGAAATTGAATCAAACCCGAATTTATTGCCGAATAACCCGGGCTACTAAGCGGGTATTATTTCTCATTTTAATATAAATTATTAAACCGAAGAAAATGAAACACAATAGATTTCAACTGAAATACATCCAGGCAGGCAAGATGCTTGGAACAACAATTATGTTAATTGCTTTGACTTTCTGCTTTGGGGGTTTCCTGAATTCCTGTCAGCAGGACGAAGATATTGTTATTTCGAAGGGCGACCCTGTAAGCTTATCGCTTTCGGCAAACGAGCTGGTGTTATCACAGGAAGCTTATGCCAACACATCGCTTGTTATTTCGTGGAGCAGGGGAAGCAACCAGGGGACAGGAAGTTCAATTTCGTATATTCTGGAGGTTGATAAAGCCGGAAACAACTTTGCCAGCGCCAAAACCTACGATTTAGGAAAAGGAGTTTATGAAAAAAGCTTCACCGTGTCAGGTTTAAACGACCTGATCTTAAACTTTTGGGACATTCAGGCCGGAACTACTGCTGAGTTTGAGGTAAAAGTAACAGCCAATGTTACCAACGAGGACGTTGAAGATGGCGCTACAGAAATAAAAAGCTTCAGAGTAACCACTTATAAACCGGTAAGTCCGGAGTTGTACATTGTAGGCGATGCAACGCCAAATGGTTGGGATATTACTGGTGCAACACCTTTAACTGCATCAGCATCGAAGCCCTGGCTGTTTACTTACCAGGGGCATTTGACAACCGGGAATTTTAAATTTGCTGTGAGTCAGGATGAGTGCGTGTGCCAGGATTTTTACACACAAGATCCCGCAGACGAAGGAAGGTTGGTATACAACGAAGGAGGAAGCGGTGATGATGTGCAATGGCAAATAAGCGAAAGTGGCAATTACAAGCTAACCGTTAACCTGGTTGATTTGACAATTGATGTTGAAAAACTGGCTGGTCCGGCTTTCATAAATCTGTACATTATTGGCGATGCCTCTCCAAGTGGGTGGAATATTGGAAATCCCGAAGCCTTTACACGCGATGGTGATGATCCTTTTATTTTTACCTATGAAGCAACACTAAGCCCGGGAGATTTTAAAATATCAACTTTTAAAGGAGATTGGTGCGATGGCGAATGGTTGAATGCCACGCAGAGCGATCAGGTTTTAACGGCCACCGATTATATTGTAACCCAAGGTTGTGAAGGACCTGATAACAAATGGCATGTCACAGAAGAAACCCAGGGGCGTTACAAAATAACCGTCAATCTGTATTCCGGGACCATCGAAATAGAGCCGGTCATGCTTTATCTGATTGGCGACGGAGGACCGAATGGATGGGACATTGGCGCGCCCGAGCCGATGACTTATGCCAACGGCGTTTATACTTTCACAGGAGCGTTGGGTGCTGACAATCCTACCGGCGAGTTTAAGTTCTCTAAATACCAGGGAGATTGGTGCGATGGCGATTGGCTGATTGCTGCAACACCAAATCAATCGGTAACCAATGGAAGTTACAAGATACGTAACGGGTGCGAAGGCGACGATAATAAATGGAAGCTGCAGGACGGCGATGCCGGAAATTACACAATTACGATTGACCTTGACAGTGAAGATATAACAATCATCAAACAATAGTTTAGTTAGACCAGTCCACGGGAGAGTCTCACTCTTCCCGTGGGCTTTTAGGTCAGAAGAATTAAAGGAGAAAAATTAATGAGGCAGTTTACGAAAATAGTAATCAGTTTAGTGGTTGCCGGATGTGTTATTGCTTGTGGAAAACCGGATGATGAGACGACTCCTGACCCCAATCTCGAAATCCCGGAAAACCCGGTAACTCCCAACTACTTAGATGTAAGTTTAGGAACAGATAAAACAGCTTATGCCCCCGGAAGCACCGTGGTTTTTACAATCGACAATTCAAAATTACCCGGATCAGCACAGGTGCGTTATAAATACCTGGATGAGGTTATTGATGAAACTTCGATATCTGGCCCCAGCTGGAATTGGCAAACTCCAACCATCGATTTTCGTGGTTACGTGGTTGAGGTTTACAGTAGAAGTGGTGATGTAGAAACCATCCTTGCCACTGTTGGCGTTGATGTATCCTCTGATTGGACAAGATTTCCACGTTATGGTTTCCTCTCCCGGTTTCCCCAGTTAACCGATGCTCAAATGGACGCTGTGATTGATAATCTTGCTAAATATCATATCAACGGGCTCCAGTTTTACGACTGGCAAAACAAGCATCACATGCCACTTCCAGTTGAGCAAGGAGTACCTGCCGGTAGTTGGAAAGACATTATTAACCGCGATATTTCCTTCAGTACGGTGGAAAGCTACATTGAAAAAGCAAAGAGTAGAAACATAAAAACAATGTTCTACAACTTGGTTTACGGAGCATGGGGCGAGGCAGAAGCCGATGGCGTTCAAAAAGAATGGTATGTATTTACTGATAATGGGCATCGCAATCGGGACTTTCATCCTTTATCGTTTCCTTTTTTAAGCAATATTTACCTGCTTGATCCTTCCAACACAGACTGGCAGCAGTACATTGCCGACGAGAATCAAAAAGTTTACCAGTTTCTCGATTTCGATGGATATCATATGGATCAACTGGGTGACCGGGGAACTCGCTATAAATACGATGGTTCTGTGTTGGATCTTTCACAAACTTACAAACCATTTATAGAGGCGATGAAAGCCGGGCAACCTTCAAAAAATATTGTAATGAATGCAGTAAATCAATACGGACAGAAAGGAATTGCGCAATCTTCTGCCGATTTTCTGTACACTGAAGTTTGGTCGCCCAACGATACTTACAATGATCTGTCCTATATCATTCAGCAGAACAACACCTACAGCAATAACTCCAAAAATACAGTGCTGGCAGCCTATATGAACTACAATTTGGCAAACAACCAAGGGTATTTTAATACGCCAGCCGTGTTAATGACTGATGCCGTTATTTTTGCTTTTGGGGGCTCACATCTCGAATTGGGAGAACACATGTTGGGGAAAGAATATTTTCCAAACAGTAATCTGGAAATGAAAGCCGATTTAATGGCGGCCCTGCCGGATTATTACGACTTTCTGGTGGCTTATCAAAACCTGCTGCGTGATGGCGGAAATTTTAATATGGCAACTGTAACGTCGGTTGATGGTAAAATGAAAATTGCCAATTGGCCGGCTAGTCAGGGGGAAGTGGCAACAGTTTGTAAGAAAGTTGATGACAGGCAGGTGGTTCACCTGATCAATTTTACAGATTCGAAAAGTCAGCAGTGGAGAGACAATGACGGAAACCAGGCAAGTCCAACCCTTATAAAAGATGCTCCTCTTTCTGTTGCATCGGCTCAAACAGTAAAAAAAGTGTGGGTGGCATCACCCGACATTATAGGGGGTGCTTCGCGTGCACTCGATTTTTCCCAAAGCAACGACCGT
>JBKDZK010000936.1:0-12533 GCA_047971205.1 Draconibacterium sp. | reverse complement strand
AGCAGAATGGAATTACGAAAACGTTCTTCACTTTCCTGGAGTTGTTGTTCAAAGAGCTTTTGGTCGGTAATGTCATGAATGGTGCCCACCATTCGGATTGGTTCCCCGGCCTCGTTAAACCGGAGCTCGCCGCGTCCGGATACCCAGCGTTCGGCACCATCATTGGCCCGTATAATCTTGTATTCTTTCTCAAAAGCCTGCTTTTTGCCTATTACATGCTGAAGAAAATAATCCATCATTTCTTCCTGTTGGTCCGGGTGTACAAGCTTGTTCCAGCTGGTAAACGAATGATCATCTTCTTGTGTGATGCCAAATATTTTGTTCAGAACGGTGGAGGATTTCCACTGATTATTGACAATATCCATGTTGTAGGAACCAATTTTCCCCACACGCTGCGACTCTCTCAGCCAGAATTCCCGTTCACGGTATTTAGCTGTTTAACGACTCTTGTTGGGGCGATTCTTTTAGTGCTATGTTTTCGGTGCTTAGTTTCCAGCCCACCGATTCGATCAACTCCCGGATTACCGAAACGGTGTTGTGGGCTTGCTGACGGGCAATTAAAATTAAATGGCTGTTTTCCACTTTTTCTCTGATAAACTCCTTTGATTTTTTGTGCATGTTGTTAAGGTCGCTTTCCGAGAATTTGTTGATCAGGCCTTTCTGTATGTCGTAATATTCCAGGTCGCTGTCGATGCTTAGTATCTCTGGATCCGGGAAATTGGATAAAATCACCTGCTTGTTGTGCGAATTGATTTCGATGTTGATGCGGGTAAGGTCAAAACCGATCATTACCTTGGCTTTAACAATCAGTAAGGCTTTTTTCTCGGCCTGAAAGAGTTTGAAGAACAGAATCTTCTCGTCGCGGTGCGTAAATATTTCAGAAAATTCACCCTCTACGGTGATCAGTTTACAAACCTGTTTGATTTTCTCGAGTAAAAGAACCGACTGACTGTGAAGCTGTTTTTCGGTGCGTTTGCGGTAAAAAAGGTTGGTGACAGCAATACCTCCTGCCAGCCCGATGATCAATCCTAATAAAATAAGGGTCTCCATAAAAAGTTTTGTTTCCTCATTAAAAGTAAAACTTTTTACAGAAACCCCGCAAATTCAGCCCTGCGAAATCAGTGCCGGGCTGATACTTGTTAATTCTATTGCTTTTGTTCGGTTTCTTCCGTTTCCTGCACGGGCTTTGGTAAGAATGAGGCAGCCATTGTAAACACAGGCGTATCGTTGACTGATGCAGTTACATTACAGGTAAAGGCAATCACCAGATCGTATTCCGGGTACATAATCAATGAACCGCCGCCTCCGGGAACCGTGCCTTGCCGGCCGTAAACCAGGCGGCCGTCGCGGTCGTTAAAAATCACCCAGCCATTTGCCATCGCAGCTTCCACATTGTCGGCGATGGTTATTTTCTGAAAGGTTTTTTCGCGCACTTTACTGAAATATTCCGAGTGCAGCATTGCATTTCCAAACTTGGCAAGGTCTTCCGCATTTGAAAGGATTCCTTCTGAAGAGGCATTCTGACGCAGATCGTAGAACACGCTGTTTACCACCTGCGAGATGAGGTTGAGTTCAAAAAAGTCGCTTCTGTTTTTGATCGTAGCCAAGGGATTATCCACCACCGTATTTTCAAGTTTCAGCGTATCGGTTAAATATTCGCTTAAAAGCTTCGGAAAGTTTTTGCTTGAAGCCTTTTCCATTACAAGCCCCAACAGGTTGTAATTATAAATGCTGGGTAGCTGGTATGCGCCGGGTTTTATCACCAGCGGATCGTCCTTGAAGCGTTCAATGGCTTTTTCGAGCCCGATGTTTGAGCCATGCCTGTGGTGGTCGTCGGATTCGGGCGTTTTGATTCCGGCTACTTCATAGGCCAGTAACTTGGGGGTAATAACACCCTCTTTTTCCGGAAATTGCGGGTAGTATTTTTGAATGGCCGAATCTTCGTTCAAAACTCCTACTTCCAAAAGCTTTTGATAAACAGCATTGGTGTACAATTCCGAAAGATCGCCGATTCTGAATTTGGTTTTGCGGTTGGCCGGTACTTCCAGGTCGGTTGAGGCATATCCCATTCCTTCGGAATAAATCAGCTCTCCGTTGAGGCAAATGGCTACACTTCCTCCCGGGATAAAATTCCTGCCCATAAAAAAAGCAGCCTCTTTTCGCGCTTCTTTTATCTCTTTTACATATTTCTTTTGGTAGTAGATGTCGGTTTTGGCCTTTTTGCAGTTGGTAAGGCCTAACATGATCAAAATTAGCAGTGCTACTTGCAGACTTTGTTTCATACCTTAAATTTTAGATTTGACAAACAGGCGCAAAAATAAAGAATTATGAAAAAAAGCGGAAGCGCTTGGCGTAAAAGAATAGCGGGGGTCAGGCAAATTTCTGAAGGAATCAAACCCCTGCTGTTTCAGGTTTTATGGGAGGGCTCCCAAAAAGCAAATTTCCCGAATTTATGCCAGAGAAGATTGATAATAGATTGAAAAAGATTGATGTAGATTGGTTGAATATTGTCAATCCATTCAAACTAAAACCAGTTGAAAATATATTGCAAGGAAATACACGAAACATGTTGATCAGACACGAATACCTCTACGTCTAAATAAAATTATTTTTATTCAGCAGATTAAAGAAAGCCACTTTGTAAGTGCTGCTTACCGGTATGAGTTTGTTACGGATTTTAATCGCATTGTTTTCGATGTAGTCGATTTTATCAAGCGCAATGATGTAGGACTTGTGGACACGCACAAACTTTTGCGGGTCGAGAAGCTCCTGCATTTTTTTAAAATTCAGCAAGGTCATAATTTTGCTGTCTTCGGTGTGGATTTGCAAATAATCGCGTTGTCCTTCAATATACAGGATCTTGTTGAAATACACCTTTACGGTTTTGTTGCCCGATTTGATAAAAGTATACTCCGACTGGTCGTTGGGGCTAGGATTTTGAGCAGGGAGTGTCTGCGTAACCTGCCGAAGGTTCTGGTCTTTCAGAAAACGCGCATATACTTTTTCCACTGCCTTTACAAAACGATCGAACGGGATGGGTTTTAAGAGGTAATCCACCACATCGAGTTCGTACGCCTTGAGTGCATATTCGTTGTAGGCAGTTGTAAGGATAACGTAAGGTGGATCTTTGATGGTTTCGAGCAGCTGAATGCCGGTAAATTCGTCCATCTGAATGTCCAGAAAAATCAGGTCGATTTTGTTTTCCCTTAAAAAAGAAAAGGTGGAAAGTGCATTGTCGAACGTTCCCAGAAGATTCAGGTAATCGATCTTCTCTGCAAATCGTTGTATCTTTTTTAGCGCCAGCAACTCATCGTCAACGGCAATGCAATTCATCTTCATTTCAGCATACGTTTAAATGGAACCTTGATATATACGTCAAATTTATCCATATTCCGGTTGATATCAAAAGTGTAATTGTTGCCGTGCAGGAGTTTCAGACGTTTTTCAACGTTTTTCAACCCGGTGCCCGAGCCACTGTCCGGAAGTTTAAAATCGTTTCTTTTTACATAATTACTGGTAAACAGCTCAATGCACTCTTCGTCAATTTTAAACTCAATTTCGATACCGGGAGCAGGAGACTGTTTGTTGCAATGCTTTACTGCATTTTCGATAATCGGGATAAAAAGCAGGGGAGGCACCTCTTTTCCAACGGTGGTTCCCTGAAGCTCGAAACGCACAAAATCGGTGGAACTAAAACTCAGTTGTGCCAGCTCGAGGTAGTCATGAATGTATTCCATTTCTTTTTCAAGATTCACCTCTTCGCGGGTCGATTCCTGCAGCATGTACCGCATGATTTTGGAAAGCAGTACAATGGCGTTGGAGGCTTTTTCCCGGTCTTCAAAAATAAGCGAATCGATGTTGTTCAAAACATTAAACAGAAAATGAGGATTTACCTGCGAACGTAAAATCCCCAGCTCCGATTGAACTGTTTTTCGTTCCAGTTCTGACTTTGTTAACTGAATATTGTATGAATAGCTAAAAAGCTTTAAGGCAGTGGCTGTTCCGATAATCATAAAATTATTGAGCAGCGCGTAAAACAATTCGGTCTGTAAAGGGCGTCGCATCACCCAAAAACCCAACGCCGGTTGTATGTTGTATTTTATGTATTGCGAAATCAGTATGTTAAGAACAATAACAGCTACGGTTCCCAGGAAATAAATAAAGAGTTTTCTTTTTTTGAATACATATCTTGGAATCAGGAATTCAATCACAAAGTAAACCCCGATAATGTCTACCGGAATGTAAATGAGATTGATAAAAGCCTCCATTACAAACCCGTACGAAAGCAGGTAGGGGATGGTGTAAAACGTAAATATCGCTATCCAAAACAGGATATGATTCAGTACTCTGTACTTAAAGATCTTCATTGCAGTTTTTCGTTTGGTGGAAATGCAGCCAACTCTGACCAGCTGTGTCGTAAACCCCTGGCTTTGTTTCCACTCTTTTGTGCAATTGTACGTTAATTATTTGAATAAAATGCTGAGTATCTGCCAACAAGGACTAAATTTCGCCCAAAAACCGTTGGTAGATCAAAGTTGCATTTGATCGATCAAAATAAGTTGTTGGCAGATGAAATCGCTTGTTTCGTGGAAAAAACACTGTTTTTAACTGGTCAGTGCCACATTGGTTTCTTCGTTTTCCGACCGGGCCACGGTAACTGCACCGCAACTGTCGCTCCAAACGTTAATGGTAGTGCGCATCATATCGAGCGGGAGGTCTACGGCCAATATCAGTCCTATTCCTTCGAGTGGCAAGCCGGCAGCGGTAAGAATGACGGTAAGCATTACAAGCCCCGCCATCGGGATTCCGGCTGCTCCGATCGATGCCAACAATGCTGTTACTACAATCAGAAGTTGTTCTACGAACGAAAGGTCAATCCCGTAAACCTGGGCGATAAACATGGCTGCCACACACTCGTACAAAGCGGTTCCGTCCATATTTACGGTGGCGCCAAGCGGTAAAGTAAAGCTGGTAATTTTATTGGATACGCCACTTTTGTGCTCAACGGCTTCCATGCTCAGTGGCAGTGTGGCACTTGAGGAAGCTGTTGAAAAGGCTGTCAGAAGGGGAGTGGCCATGTTTTTCAGGTGCAGAAAAGGCTTTGCCTTGGCAATAAAACGCACAATGAGCGGAAGCGTTACAAAGGCATGAATACCCAGTGCCAAAACCACCGTTAACATATAAACGGCCATGCCACCGGCAATGTCGGCCAGGTTTTCAGCATTGCGTGCCACTTCGCGCGAAACAATTCCAAAAATACCCAGCGGAGTAAACTGGATGATGAACATGGTCATTTTCATCATCACCTCAAATACGGCTTCAAAAAAGGTGGTCAGGCTTTCTTTGTATTTGTCGTTTACCTTTGTGATGAAAACACCGAAAATAATGGCAAAGAAAATAATGGGGAGAATGTCTCCCTTGGCCATTGATTCAAAAATATTGGCCGGAACAATGCGCATTAAAATATCGTTTACTGAACCGGCTTTTTCACTCAAATCCTCTACATTCTGGCTAAACCCCATTTCTATGCCCACTCCCGGCCTGATTACATTCACCAGTGTCAAACCGGTAAAAATGGCCAGTGTACTCGTGGAAACATAGTAGAGTATGGTTTTTCCGCCAAGCCTTCCCAGGTTTTTCCCATTCCCCATGCTTGTTACCCCGGAGATAATGGAGCTAAGGATTAATGGAACGATCACCATTTTTAGTGCCGTCAGAAATATATCTCCCATCCAGGCGGTATATTTGATGCCTTCGGGCACGTAGTAGCCAAAAAGTACGGATAATACCAGTGCGATAAGGATTTGCCAATGGAGCTTGATCTTCGGTAACTTCATGGTAGTGGTTTAAGTTTTGCTTTTTTCAGAGCCACTAAAGTATCTTTTTTAGCCGATTTGACAAAGTTCTTTTATTTGTGATTTTTAAAATAAAAATGGTGAACATCTTATTGAAAGACATCCACCATTGCTATTCATTTTACTTGTTTGAAGCAAATTTGTTCAAACCTTATACCTGTTACAACGGAATATTGCCGTGTTTTTTTGGCGGGTTCGATTTCCGTTTGTTCTGTGTCATATCCAGTGCATCGATGATTTTTCTCCGGGTATCTTTCGGGTGAATGATTTCATCGATATAACCGAGTGATGCGGCTTTGTAAGGATTGGCGAATTTATCGCGGTATTCCTGAACTGCCTGTGCTTTTTCTTCTTCGTTCATCACATTCCGGTGAATGATGTTGATGGCGCCTTCGGGACCCATTACCGCAATTTCGGCTGTCGGGTATGCCAGGTTTACATCGGCGCCAATGTGTTTGCTCGACATTACATCGTACGCACCGCCATAGGCTTTCCGGGTGATGATGGTGATTTTCGGAACGGTAGCTTCAGAAAAAGCATACAATAATTTTGCTCCGTGCTTGATAATACCGCCAAACTCCTGGCTGGTTCCGGGCAAGAAACCAGGAACATCGACAAAAGTCACGAGCGGAAGATTGAATGCATCGCAAAAACGAACAAAGCGCGCGGCTTTTACCGACGAGTTAATGTCGAGAACGCCCGCCAGATGCCCTGGCTGGTTGGCAACCAATCCAACGGGTTTTCCGTCAAAGCGTGCAAATCCGACAATAATATTTTGTGCGTATTGCGGCTGAACTTCCAAAAAGTGTTTGTTGTCAATCACTGTCTGGATAATTTCGTGCATATCGTAAGGCTTGTTCGGGTCGGCCGGAACAATTTCCTGAAGATGTTCATCCACGCGGTCCGACGGATCCATGGTCGGTTTTACCGGCGGGTCTTCGAGGTTGTTGGAAGGCAGGAAACTCAGCAGTTCACGAACCATCATTAGGGTCTGATCTTCGTCGTTCCCGTTAAAATGCGCCACGCCGCTTTTGGTATTGTGCGTATGCGCTCCGCCAAGTTCTTCTTTTGATACGTCTTCGTGTGTAACGGTTTTTATCACCTCGGGACCGGTCACAAACATGTGGCTTTTTTCATTCACCATAAAAATGAAATCGGTAAGCGCAGGTGAGTAAACGGCACCTCCGGCACAAGGACCTAAAATGGCTGAGATTTGCGGAATGACGCCCGAAGCGATCACGTTGTTGTAAAATATATCGGCATAACCGGCCAGGCTCTCAACACCTTCCTGGATGCGGGCACCGCCTGAGTCGTTCAGTCCAATGATCGGCGCTCCCATTTTGAGGGCCAGTTCCTGAATCTTTACAATTTTGTCGGCGTTGGCGCGGCTGAGCGAACCTCCGAAAACGGTAAAATCCTGTGCAAATACATACACCAGGCGGCCGTTAACTTTTCCATAACCCGAGATCAGCCCGTCGCCCAGTACCTTTTTAGCTTCCATCCCGAAATCGTAGTTTCGGTGGGTCATTAATTTGTCGATTTCATTAAAAGTCCCGGGGTCGAGCAATTGCTGAATTCTTTCGCGGGCGGTTTTCTTGCCGGATGCATGCTGTTTTTCAATGCGGTCCTGCCCACCACCTAATTCGGCCTGCTGGTTAAACGTTTCGAGCTGTTCGTATTTTTCCTTTAAATTCATCTCTTGTAATTTGTCTTTTGGTTAGGCAGCGTATTTTTAGCATTGTTTGTGGCTGTTTGTTAACGCTACTCTCAAATTTTGATTTTACTCCAATTCAATTAAAACCTGGTTGCTGTCCACAGTGTCGTCGGCTTTTACTAAAACTTTTTTTACGATGCCGTCTTTGGGAGCCTTGTATTCGCTTTCCATTTTCATGGCCGAAATAATTAATACCGTTTCTCCCTTTTGTACCGGGTCGCCTTCTGATACCAGCACTTTAACCACTTTGCCCGGCATGGGCGAGGTAATCTTACTTTCAGCAGCCGCAGTTCCGTTTGCATTTCGGTTTTGCAGGTAACGGGCTTCGGCATCAATCACTTCCACGTCGTATGTTTCATACAGCGTGTAGGCCGTGTATTTTTTAGGAGCTCCTGACGGAACCAGTTCAATGTCGTAAGAGTGCCCGCTTTCGAGAATGGAAAAAGTCCCGTCAGCAGTGTGCATCAGGTCAACTTCGTATTTTTTGCCATCCACTTCCACTTCCAGGATGTTGCCATCTTGTTTGAGCAAATTAACCCAGGCAACTCTGTCGCCTATTTTTATTTCTACTGCCATATTCAGAACTTAAAAATGATTTACATAAGGAATTTTTTTCCAGCGACTCTGGGCCGGAGTAAATTCTTTTTGATTGGTAGAGACTGACGATAATTTATCAAGGTAGTCGATAAAAGCGGCAATAATAACCATGTCAACCGGATCTTCGGTGTGGTCCTTGCCCATCAACTGCTCCTGGTTTTTTTCGATGAAATGGGTATCGTAATTTCCCCGAATGAAATTTTCATTTTTCATCACGCGTTCCAGCATTTTTATCGAAGTTTTTACCCCGGTGATTTTGTACTCGTACAAGGCCCGGCGCATTCTGCCAATGGCTTCGTCACGTTTTTTACCCCAAACGATCAGTTTCGAGATCATCGGGTCGTAATAGATCGGAATTTCGTAACCTTCGTAAACATAGCCATCGGTGCGGACTCCCAGCCCCAGCGGATCAGAAATTTTGTACACTTTTCCGGCGCTTGGCATAAAATTATTGTCGGGATCTTCGGCATAAACACGGCATTCGATGGCATGTCCAAGCTGTTTCAGGTCTTCCTGCGCAAAATCAAGTTTTTGCCCTTCAGCCACAAATATTTGTTGTTTTACAAGGTCGATTCCGGTAACGCGTTCGGTTATCGGGTGTTCTACCTGCAGGCGTGTGTTCATTTCAAGAAAATAGTAGTTCAGGTTGTTGTCCACCAAAAACTCGATGGTTCCTGCACCTACATAATTTACTGCCTGCGCTGCCTCAACGGCGGCTTTCCCCATTTCGTCCCTCAATTCGGGAGTCATTAACGGAGAGGGGGTTTCTTCGATCATTTTCTGATGACGCCTTTGCACCGAACATTCCCTTTCAAATAAATGAACGGTGTTTCCGTGCTGGTCGGCAAGGATCTGGAATTCGATGTGGTGCGGCGAGGTAATGTATTTTTCGATGTAAACGGCATCGTCGCCAAAAGCTGCTTTGGCTTCGGAGCGGGCCGCACGAACCGACGAAACCACGTCGGCTTCGCTTTTTACGAGTCGCATCCCTTTTCCACCGCCTCCGGCCGATGCTTTTATCATTACCGGAAGTCCTATTTCCTTGATGATCTCCAACGCTTCCTGTTCCGATTTGATCTCACCTTCGGTTCCCGGAACAACGGGTATTCCGGCTTTTATCATGGCATCGCGTGCCTGTATTTTATCGCCCATCTGTACAATTACTTCAGGCGAAGGCCCAATAAAAATAATACCTTCCACCGCACATCTGCGGGCAAAAGCTGCGTTTTCCGACAGGAACCCGTAGCCCGGATGTATGGCATCGGCTTTACTTTTCTTGGCGACCTCAATGATCTTTTCAATGTTAAGATAACTTTCTGATGAAGGGGCTTTCCCTACATAATAGGCTTCGTGTGCGTAACGAACGTGAAGAGATGTCCGGTCTGCTTCCGAGTAAATGGCTACCGTTTCAATATCCAACTCACGGCAGGTGCGCATAACACGAATCGCAATTTCCCCCCTGTTTGCGATCAGAATCTTTTTGATTTTATTCATAAGAAGTTTCAAATAAAATTAAGCGGTCTAAAATTCTGCTATAAATAACTCAGCGAACTTAAAATTGTTTAATGTCCTGAATTTTGTCGGCGTAAAATATTTGAAGACATTTTAATCTCAAATGGATTTGTGTTAATAATTGTCAATCGGCCGCCATCCCGATATTTTTTAAGTTCCTGAATTTGAAAAAAATGCAGATTGAGTCAAAAAGTGAAATTTTCTGTGTCGGATGTTTGGTTAATTAGAAAACAAATTTAAATTTGTAAAGGAAAACTACCCGACCATTATTCGGAAATTACTTCGGGCCCTTAAATAAACAGCAGTCAATAAAGCCTGTGTAATCTCAAATGGTAGTAGAAATACACCCGGATACGATTAACCGGAAGCGTTGTAGTTCGTTCGTAATCAAAGCCTAACTGATTGGATGAGAAAAACGGTTTTGTATATTGTGAAAATAACGTTGTTCTTACTTATTGCGTTGTATGGTTCAATGTCTTTTGCCCAAACTTCAAAGTTGTGGGGAAAGGTGATCGATAAGCATACAGGCAATCCGATTTCGTATGCGAATATTACCCTGAAACTTGATCACGATTCGCTCCGTATTGTGGGAGGCATCACCGATGCCGAAGGTGTTTTTACGATCAGGGATATTGATTACGGAAATTACAAATTGAAAATTAGCTTTATTGGTTACGACGCAGAGGTGGTGAATCCGTTTGTGATCGACCAATCGCAGTACGATTTGGGAACCACTGCTTTATCTGTTTCTTCAAAAAACCTGGAAGAAGTAACCGTTAATTCCGAAAAAAGGGGGATTTCGTACCAGGTCGATCGCAAAATAATCAACTCAAAAAGTTTTCCGGGAGCTGATAAGGCCATCGATCTGCTTGAAAACATGCCATCTTTACAACTCGATGTGGATGGTCGGCTTACGTATCGCGGAGACGGGACTTTCCTTGTTTATATTAACGGACGGCCCGAGTTGAACGGAGAAGAAAAACTGCGCCAGATACCTGCCGATCAGATTCAGTACATCGAGATTATTACCAATCCAACCGCGAAATACGATGCTGAAGGCACTGCTGGAATTATCCAGGTAATTTTAAAACGGAGCCGTTTGGAAGGGTATGCCATCAATACCAGTGTCCGGTTTTCTACTTTGGGATCGTACGAATGGCTTTTCTCAATCGATCAGAAAGGAAAAAAAGGAGGCTGGTACATTCAAGGGCAATTGGATGATTTTGTGCAACGGAAATTTACTACCACCTCCGATCAGATTATTACCAACGGTGAGCAGGAATACCGGACTTTTTCGGACTTAGTAAAAAAAGAGCGGGTAAATAACAGTTATGTGGAGTTTGGGTTGAACTACGATCTTTCGGAAAAAGACTTTATTGATTTTATGCTGAGTGCCGATCCCGTCCGACGCTCCAGTACCTACTCCGATCTGGGGTTTTATAAGGAATCAGAATATCTTTCGGGCGAGTTGCTGGGGTCTGAATCGTACGACTACGAAAGCCGCTTCAAAATGTATTACCGTTATTTGCGGGCCGTTACCACTTACGAACACGCCTTTACAAAAGACCGTTCGCATTTGTTAACGGTTTACGCCGATTATTCAACTTACCTGCATCCGCTAAAAGAGAGTAAAATAGATACCAAAACATTCGTCGACGGTTTTGAAAAGCTCGGGTATCTCGCCAAAGAATACAACGAAATGATTGTGGAAACCAATGTGGCTTATAAAAACAAGTTTTCGGATAAGTCCATACTGGAGATCGGTGCAGAGGTCAACCTCGATCATATTCCAAAAGTTACCACGCAGAGCGGAACATTTGATGAACGAAACAGACTTTGGCTTTTTGAGGATGAGAAACAAGCGCAAAAAGTAAGGTTCGAGCAGAATATATTTTCGGGCTATGCCACATTCGAGAGCAGCTTTGGTAAACTGGATTACAAGTTGGGGATGAGAATGGAGTATACCCGACGAAAATCAAATTACAGCTATCTGGCAGAGGATGATTCAGAGGTAGAAATACCGGCGGAGAAAGACTTTGCTGATTTCTTTCCTTCGGCGCATGTGGTTTATAATTTTTCTGACGACAACCAATTGTCGCTGAACTACAGCCGGCGAATCAACAGGGCTGATTATTACGAATTAATTCCCTTGAAGCGTTATGAAACTCCTTATATCTATTATACCGGAAACGGAAACCTGATGCCCTCTTATTCCAACGCATACGAATTGGGGTATATCCGTTCGTGGGGCGATAATTTTGTGTCGGCAGAGATTTTTGCGCGGACTACTGATGATTTGATTCAGAGCTATTACCGGACGGGGGAAAATAATACGGTCATCTGGACAAAAGAGAACGTTGGGAAATCCTTAAGTGCAGGAACCGAGCTGATGACCGGATATGATATTTTTAAATGGTGGAATGCCAATCTTTCAACCAGTTTGTATCTCTACCGTTTGACGGTTGATCTGGATAATCATCAGAATGAACAGGAACAAATGCGGGGAGATGTTCGCTTTAACAATACGTTTAAAATAGGAAAGACTTTTTCTGTACGTTACCTGTTTGCCTATTTAAGTCCTTTTTTGAATGCACAGGTTAAGCGCGATGCTTACACTTATTCTGATCTTGCCCTCCGGAAATCTTTTATGAAACGAAAATGGGAAGTGGAGTTTTCGTGGGCGAATGTGTTTAACTCAATTCGGTACAATACGGTCACCAGCGGCGATAATTTATATGTGGAATCACATTTTGTCCGTAAACCCTACGTTACGTTTAAGCTCGCTTACCGCTTCAATAATCAGAATTAGAGGGTAAAATTTTTTCTATAGGGGAGGATGTTGTTTATTTGCGCCG
>JBKDZK010000935.1:0-1661 GCA_047971205.1 Draconibacterium sp. | reverse complement strand
GGAATAAGTTTTTCGGTATTCGATAGTGTACAGGTGGATAGTATGGTTATATTTACAACCGCTTACGACGAATATGCACTCAGGGCATTTCAGGTTAACAGCATCGACTATTTGCTAAAACCAATTAAACTCGAAAAACTGGAACAGGCGATCGACAAATTTGAAACTCTTCTGAACGTTCAGCGCAAAAGCTCCGAAAGCAGACCTGATTATAAAGAACTGCTGGAAGCCATAATCAGAGGTGAACGGAAATACAGGAAGCGCTTCCTCATTAGCGGAGCTACTTCTTATTTTAAGCTGGATGTGGAAGAAATAGCCTGGTTTTATACTGAAAACAGGATTACAAATGCCGTTACTTTTAAAGGAAAAGAATACGCTATTAGTCTAACCATCGAAAAGCTGGAAGAAGAACTTGACCCGGCTCATTTTTTCAGAACCAACCGAAGTACCATTGTACACATTAATGCCATCCGGAAATTTGAGAACCACTTCGGAGGCAAACTAATTTTACGCTTGATCCATCCTTTCGACGAGCCCATTATGATTAGTCGTTTAAAAGCCGCCGAATTTAAAGAGTGGATGGAGAATTAGTGCAACCAACCAAGTATTTTAATGAAGAAAAGAGAACAACTATACGAAGAGGCCCTTGCCCTGATTGAAAATACAAGTCCGCTAAAAGAAAGCATCTTATACCATAATATTTATACCGTAAAAATGAACGGAGTTTACCCGTTTTCAACACGCGAAGATGTACTCGGGCTGGTCAAATTTCTGAACCACCTGTATTAGTGTCAGTCAACTTTGCAACTTCGTTCAAATATTTTTTATCTTCTGTAATTAGGTGGGTACTTTACAATTTTATTGATTCCTTTCAAATTCAATCTCAATATATCTATTAAACAAGCTTTCCATTGACAGGTTATTAAATTCATTTTCCATATCACTCCATTCAGTTGTTTTTTGCATATTGAATTCATTTAAAAGTAAATCATATTGTTCAGGGTAAAATGTTTTAAACAGGTCTTGAAAAATGTATTTCAACCTGTTATCCTTACCTTTAAAAAGATTATAGGCAATACAGAGAAGTGATTTTCTGCTAGCTTCGGGTGATACCTCATGAGTAAATCCACCAGTGCAATATATGCAACTACGGTAAGAAAGATTATTAATCAATAAAGTAACCTCCTTCTTCAAGGTCTCTGACAGTTCCTTGTCCATTGTGTTCATATAGTATGAAACGACTGGTTTGTAGTGCTTATATTTTTTTAGGTAAGCATTTGTTTCATCATCCTCTTGTTGACAAGAGGACAAATAAAAACTATAGGTTAGCATTAAGGATAATAATAAAATGATTTTCATCGTGGTGTCATTTTCTAATTTGCAAATTTGATTAAATCGATAACATAAATTTAGATGTTTTTGAAAAAAAGGTTGCATTGCAACCCTTTTTTCAACTTAGTTATAAAACAAGTATTTTTCTTGAAAGTACCTTGTTATTTATGACCAATTTACACACGTATATTCCTGATGTCATTGAATTTCTTTCGATTGTAAGGTTATGTTCGCCTCTTGGGAATAATTTGTTATTTACAAGAGATTCCACCAGTTGTGTATCTTTGTATAATGCGACAGTAATCTTGGACTCTTCAGGTATATTAAAT
>JBKDZK010000934.1:0-4108 GCA_047971205.1 Draconibacterium sp. | reverse complement strand
GAACCCCATGGCATAGCCAAGGGGAATTATTAGATTAAACTGCGTAAAACTTTACCTGTTATGTCAGATTATTTGAGGTATATCGGTAATCTTGTCGTGCAAATGGCAGGTAAAGTGAATGGCACGATTATTATAAATAAGTGTAACAATAGTTTTTATAGCCTGTACTTTTAATTTAAATTTGCGGAGCTTTATTTTTAAAGATCAATAAGAAACAACATGGCATTTGTAACTAAAATTCTGGGAAAAATCCTCGGAAATAAATCAGAAAGAGATATAAAAGAGATCACTCCGATCGTCAACCAAATCAAAGAAGAATTTGAACGAATAACAAAGCTTAGTAACGACGAATTACGGGAAGAATCAGCGAAACTGAAAAGAATCATTGCTGATCGTGTTAAGCCCGAAGAAGATGAAATTGCCGCTTTGAAGATTGAGGTTGAGGAAGTCGATATTCAGGATACTGAAAAGATATATGAACGAATTGATAAGCTGGAAGAGAAAATTGATGAAAAACTGGAAGAGGTTTTAAACGAAATTCTCCCGACAGCTTTTGCGGTGGTAAAAGATACGGCACGCCGTTTTGCTGAAAATTCGGAATTGGAGGTTACTGCCAATGATTTTGACAAAGACCTGGCTGCCCAACGCGACAGTATTGTTATAAAAGGCGAAAAAGCACTGTGGAGCAATACCTGGCTGGCTGGAGGTAATCCTACCACCTGGAACATGATTCATTACGATGTTCAGTTGATTGGCGGGGTGGTGCTGCACCAGGGAAACATTGCTGAGATGGCAACTGGTGAAGGAAAAACACTGGTGGCTACTTTGCCCGTATTTCTGAATGCTTTAACCGGAAAAGGTGTTCACGTGGTGACGGTGAACGACTACCTGTCGAAACGTGACGCCGAGTGGATGGGACCGATTTATGAGTTCCATGGTTTGTCGGTTGATTGTATCGATAAACACCAACCGAATTCCGAATCGCGCCGGAAAGCTTACAATGCCCATATTACATTCGGAACCAACAACGAATTTGGTTTCGACTATCTGCGCGACAACATGGCCATTAATCCGGAAGACCTGGTGCAACGCAAACACCAGTATGCAATCGTGGACGAGGTCGACTCTGTTTTGGTTGACGATGCCCGTACGCCATTGATCATCTCCGGTCCGGTTCCGAAAGGAGAAAACCAGCAGTTTGAAGAACTGAAAGGCTACGTTGAAAAGCTGTACAAAGCACAGCGCGATTTGGTCAACAAAGTATTCATCGATGCCAAAAGGTTGCTTACCAAACCGGATGCCACCAACGACGAGAAGAAAGAAGGCGGACTGTTGTTGCTTCGTGCACACAAAGGTTTGCCGAAAAATAAATCGCTGATCAAATTCCTGAGTGAAG
The DNA here is from genome assembly GCA_047971205.1 of Draconibacterium sp. GTDB lineage: Bacteria > Bacteroidota > Bacteroidia > Bacteroidales > Prolixibacteraceae > Draconibacterium. The sequence goes on along the minus strand of JBKDZK010000934.1, from coordinate 2,712 downwards.
AGGGAATGCGGGCTGTTCTTCAGAAAACGGAGAACTTCTATATGCAGGAGAACAGCAAAAACATGCACATTGTAACCGATCCGCTGTATTTCATTATTGAAGAAAAGCAGAATTCGGTAGAGCTGACAGATATCGGTATCGATCTGATTTCACAGGGAATGGAAGATCCCGAGTTCTTTGTGTTGCCCGATATGGGAAGCCGTATGGCGGAACTTGATAGCAAAGGACTTGCACCTGAAGCTTTGCAAGAAGAGAAAGATAGATTGTTGCAGGATTATGCCATAAAATCAGAACGTGTTCACACCATCAACCAGTTGTTCAAAGCATACACCATGTTTGAACGCGATGTGGAATACGTGGTGATCGACAACAAGGTAAAAATTGTTGATGAACAAACCGGTCGTATTATGGAAGGCCGTCGTTATTCCGATGGGCTGCACCAGGCCATTGAAGCGAAAGAACGCGTGAAAGTGGAAGCAGCTACCCAGACCTTCGCAACGATTACACTTCAGAACTACTTCAGGATGTATCACAAACTGGCCGGTATGACCGGTACTGCCGAAACTGAAGCAGGCGAATTCTGGGATATCTACAAATTAGAGGTAGTGGTTATTCCCACCAACCGTCCGATTGTTCGTAAAGACTACCAGGATCTGGTTTACAAAACAAAACGTGAAAAATACAATGCGGTTACCGATGAAATCGTAAAACTCCACAACGCCGGAAGACCGGTGCTGGTGGGTACTACTTCGGTGGAGATTTCGGAATTGCTTAGCCGTATGTTGAAGATAAAAGGCATTCAGCACAATGTTTTGAACGCAAAATTACACGCGCGGGAAGCTGACATTGTTGCCGAAGCCGGTAAAAAAGGAACGGTTACGATTGCTACGAACATGGCAGGTCGTGGTACCGACATTAAACTGACGGATGAAGTAAAAGCAGCCGGAGGTTTGGCCATCATCGGAACGGAGCGCCACGATTCTCGACGCGTTGACCGTCAGTTGCGTGGTCGTGCCGGTCGCCAGGGAGACCCCGGTTCTTCTCAGTTCTATGTTTCGTTGGAAGACGATCTGATGCGTTTGTTTGGTTCCGATCGTATTTCCGGGGTAATGGACCGTCTTGGCCTGGAAGAAGGCGAAGTGATCCAGCATTCGATGATCTCCAAATCGATAGAACGTGCACAGAAAAAGGTGGAAGAAAACAACTTTGGTATTCGTAAACGACTGCTGGAATACGACGATGTGATGAACTCGCAGCGTGAAGTTATTTACAAGAAACGTAAACACGCTTTGTTTGGCGAACGTTTGGAAGTGGATGTACTGAACATGATGTATGATTCAGTGGAAGAAATCGTAAATCAGTATCACGGTTCCGATCTTTTCGACGATTACAACATGGAGCTGATGCGCCTGCTGTCGATGGAGTCGCCGGTGAACGAGGAAGAGTTCAAAAAACTGAGCGCAAGTGAAGTGACGGATCGTATTTACGAGAAAATGATCAGCGGCTATAACCGGAAAGTGGAAGGGATTTCGAAACAGGCATTCCCGGTTATCAAAAATGTATACGAAACAAAAAAAGAGGTTTACAAGAATATTGTAGTGCCGATTACCGATGGAAAACGAATTTTCCAGATTATTTGCAACCTTGAAAAGGCGTACAATAATAACGGTAAAGAACTGGTAAAATCGTACCAGAAACAGATTGTTTTGAATACCATCGACGAAGGCTGGAAAGAACAGCTAAGAGAGATGGACGATCTGAAACAATCGGTGCAAAATGCCACTTACGAGCAAAAAGACCCGCTGTTGATCTACAAGTTTGAGTCGTTCAACCTGTTCAAAGAGCTGGTTAACAAAGTGAACAAACAGGTGGTTTCCTCCCTGATGAAAGGACAGATTCCAATTCAAAGCCCCGATCAGGTGCGGGAAGCAGAGGTTAGAAAACGTATGGATATGAGCCGTTACAGAACGCAGAAATCAGAGCTTCCGGGAGCTGAAAACCCAATGGAAGGAGCCAATACGCAAACGCAGGAACGCTCCAGACCTCAGCCGGTAACCGTAGAAAAACGTGTAGGGCGAAACGACCCTTGTCCGTGTGGCAGCGGAAAAAAATACAAACAATGTCACGGAAGGGGCGAGGCATAAACTAAAGAACGAAACACGAAATGACATATATTTTAAATTTTATTCACTGGAATGTCAATCCCGAAATATTTCACCTGGGGTCATTGTCGGTTCGTTGGTACGGACTGTTGTTTGCCGGTGGTTTTCTGCTGGGATATTCCATTGGCGAGCGAATGCTGAAATCGGAAAATGTTAGCCAGAAATGGATTGATAGCCTGTTTTTCTACATCATTATTGCAACGATTGTGGGAGCGCGTTTGGGCCATGTGTTTTTCTACGGATGGGATTACTACTCGCAGCACCCGGGCGAAATTATAAAAGTATGGCACGGAGGTTTGGCCAGTCATGGAGGAGCCATCGGTATTCTGTTGGCAATGTACATTCATTCGCGTTTGGTAACCAAGCGTACCATGCTCTGGACACTCGACCGGATTGTGGTTCCAACAGCCCTGGTAGCAGCTTTTATTCGCACAGGAAACCTGATGAACTCCGAAATTTACGGAATTCAAACCAGCTTGCCCTGGGGTTTTATTTTTGAACGCAACGGCGAGGAGTTTGCCAAGCACCCCACTCAGATTTACGAGGCCTT
>JBKDZK010000933.1:0-4226 GCA_047971205.1 Draconibacterium sp. | reverse complement strand
CCTTTTTCTACACCAAAATTTTAAACCGTAGCTACGGCTATGCCTGAAAATTTTGACTTGAAAAAGAAAAAAATAAATTCGTCAAAATTCCCGAAAAGCTATCTGCATTGAGTATATGTTTGATATATTAATCTTTTTCGAATGGATATGTATATTCTATTACTATTCCCTGTTTTTGTTTCTGCTTTGTTCGGAGTACTGCTTCTTAGCTATGGTTTCAGGAAAAACAAGCCAAAGGGAGTATTGGGAATTGTAATGTTGAACGGTTTCTTAATATCTCTGGCGCTCTATTTCTATTTTTCCGGGGCAATGAATATTTATATATATTGGGGACCATTTTTTGCTGGAATAATTCTCTGCTTTTTCCCAATACTTTTAAGATATGTTGAAGTGTTGGCCAAGAGTAAGTCAAAGAAGTATTATGTTCATTTCATTCCTGCCATTCTTCTTTTTATAATCGGTTTGCCATTTTGGATTACTCTAACTACGAATGAAGCCGTTTTTTTCGTAACTCATTATCTTGAAGGAGTAGAACAGGATAATTTTTCCATGGGTATATTATTTATTATTTCGAGGGCGGCTCGTATTGTTGTATTAGTTCAAATAATTGTGTACACTATTCTGATAATGCGTCAACTGAAATCTCATAATTATAGAGTTGGTAATTATTTTTCTGCGCTCAAAGGCCGGGAATTAATTTGGATAAAATATTTGAGCTTGCCTTTTAGCCTGTTTGTTTTATCAACTGTTTGTTTCGCATTACTTAAAAATGATGAATATTTTTCGAGTTCCCGGTTTATTTATTTTAGTTATTTATTAAATACTATCTTCTTTTTTTCGATAGGTTGGTTTGGCATAAGACAGGAATCAATCTGGGAATCAAATAGTAAGAGCGATGATGAGGATAAGGGTTGGGAATTAGTCACGAATGTAATGACAAAGGAAAAACTGGAAAAATATTATTCTCGCGAGCGTCCCTATCTCTCTCCTGATTTTAAAATAACGGATGCATGTCGGGACTTGGGAGTAAACCGAACCTATTTATCTCGATTTATTAATGAGACCTATAAAATGAACTTTTGTTATTTTACTAATACTTATAGGGTAAACGAAGCTCAAAAGCTGCTCAGAGACGTTGAAAATAATAAATTTACATTGATGAAGATTGGTGAGGACTGTGGTTTTTCGTCAATTCAATCGTTTAACAGGGTTTTTAAAAAATTAAGTTCTGTATCTCCAAGTAGATATAGAGAACAGTAATATAGTTCGTCACATTCTTAAAATTCGAACTTTTTCTTTGGATATAGTACTATACAGCCCATAAAAAGGGAGCTGGCCATTAGGCAACTCCCTTCCAATATTTTTCCAAACTCTTTTTCGCCTGGCTTTATGCTTCCAATTCGTTAAAAGTCTTCTTGATAATTCCGATGGCTTCCATCATTTGCTCTTCGGTGATTACCAGCGGCGGTGTAAAGCGGATGATGTGCTCGTGAGTTGGTTTGGCGAGCAGGCCATTTTCTTTCATTGCCAGGCAAAGATCCCATGCTGATTTGCCGTTGGTCGGTTTAATCGCTATGGCATTCAGCAAGCCTTTTCCCCGAACAATTTCAATCATTTCCGATTTAATTGCTTTCATTTCGGCGCGGAATATCTTGCCCAGACGTTCGGAATTTTCCACCAGTTTTTCTTCCTGCAGCACATCAAGGGCGGCCATGGCTACTTTAGCTGCCATCGGGTTTCCTCCGTAGGTGCTGCCATGCTCTCCGGGTTTAATGGTAAGCATAATTTCGTCGTCGGCCAGTACACACGAAACCGGGTACAAACCACCCGAAACGGCTTTGCCCAGCACCAGAATATCGGGGCGGACATTTTCGTGATCGCAAGCCAACATTTTTCCGGTACGTGCCAAACCGGTCTGCACTTCATCAGCTACAAAAAGCACATTGTATTTTTCACACAGTTCCGACGCTTTTTTCAGGTAGCCGTCTTCGGGAACATAAACACCTGCTTCCGCCTGAATCGGTTCTACGAGGAATCCGGCTACGTTTGGATCTTTCAGCTCTGCTTCGAGTGTTTCCAGGTCGTTGTACGGAATGTTGACAAAGCCCGGCGTGTAAGGTCCGTAATGTTGGTAGGCATCCGGATCAGACGACATCGAAATGATGGTAATCGTTCTTCCATGGAAGTTTCCGTCACACACAACAATTTTAGCATCATTGGTAGGGATACCTTTTACTTTGTATGCCCATTTCCGGATGAGTTTCAAAGCGGTTTCGTCGGCTTCGGCTCCCGAGTTCATGGGCAGCATTTTATCGTAGCCAAACAATTTGGTCATGTATTCTTCCCAATCGCCAAGTACATTGTTGTAAAAAGCGCGCGAGGTAAGTGCCAGCGTTTGTGCCTGGTCGGTAAGGGCTTTTACTATTTTCGGGTGACAATGGCCCTGATTTACGGCTGAATAGGCAGCCAGGAAATCAAAATACTTTTTCCCTTCCACGTCCCAAACAAATACTCCTTCGCCTTTAGCTAAAACCACGGGTAGCGGGTGATAATTATGTGCGCCAAACTTGTCTTCTTTGGCCATGTAATCTTTCGAGGTCAGTGTAGTCATTTAAATTGTTTTAAGTTTATGCAGAAATACGATTTTTACCCCGAAAAAGCAACCAAAACTCCGTGTTAAAGAGCAGTGAGAAATATCAGGTTCGGAAGATTTCTGACAATGTTTTTAGATAATGCAAGCGTTGTAAGGTTTTGGAATGAGGTGATTCCCTTTTTTATTGCTTCTGTCCAATAAGTATTTTACCCTTTTTCTTCCGGAGGGTTAAGGATGTGCAGAAAGTCTCAGTGTAACTCTGTGGTGAAAAATCAAGAGGCTTAACCACAGAGAGTCACAGAGGAAATCACCGAAAGGACAATTAGTAAAGTTCGTTAGATGGGCCAATGATTGAAAAACAAAAATACCTTGGATGCCAGAATTGTATCTTTGATGGATTCTGGAAGAGAAAGAAGCTGTTCAAAGGTATTATTTCCAGAAACGGATGAGCAACACTTCAGCAAGAATAAAAAACAGTGCCAGCAGAATGCACAGCTTCCAAAGTTGTTTGCCGTTTTGAATCTCGCTCAGCACTTCCGAAAAATTACGGTCTACGGCACGTACCAAAGTAGCATTGCTCAGTTGGTTCTCTTTAAGGTTTGATTCAATTTCGTCGGCAGTGAAATAGCGCAGATCCGATTCTTTTCGGTCGAAGTTAAAGGCCATGGAAGCAACTGCCACGCCGTCGTTTTCGATTAGATAATGCCCGTCGCCTGTTATCTGGTCTCCAAAATCGATGCGCATGCCTTGCCCCGATGCACTTACGTTTGGTATAATTTTATCCTGGTTTTTCCGGTTTACAATTTCAACCGAAGCATTCAGGTCGAGATTGATGTTTCGCGGAAGGTAATAAAAGGTATTTTGCCCAACGGTAAACGAAATCTCCTGTTTGGGGAGGCTGTTCAGAACCATGTTGTAAAGGGTGGGGACAAACAAAATATCGTGTGCAAAAGCTTCGTTTTTGTTGTTTAAGGGGAAACTGAAAATCCAGGCTTTTCCGTTTTGGATGTTTAGTTGCGACAATGCTTTGTCTCCGTTCTGGAAGGCCAGCAGGTTTTGTTCTTCGGAACGGGTGGCTGATTCAAAACGCAGGTGGCCTTTAATTACCGGAAGTAAGGGGTTTTGTTCCCGTTTTTTGAAAACATCGCTGTAGAAATTATTCTCAAACTCGATGCGTGAGATTTCCTGCGTGGTGGAATCTGTTCCAATAATGCGGTTGGCATTAAAACGCGAAAGGAAATTATTGAGCAGCGCCGGGTTCGATTCCAATTCAGGAAACAGAACCACGGATGCACCATTTTTTACCACGGTTTCCAGTTCGTTTAAAAAACCGCTGGAGAAATTCTCGGTGTTCACCAGGAAAATGGTGTTGAATTCATTCAAGCGGTTGACTTGCAGGCTTTGCTCGTTCATTTTCTCCAGAATGACATAATCGTCGTTGGCAAACAAAGCATCCAGATAAGCCAGGCCTTCTTGAGAAGCCTTCGAATTGTTGAAAATGGCCAGTGCTTTCAGGTTGCGCTCTACCTGGTAGCTGATGTACCAGTTATTGTCGTGCGTAAACGGGTAATCGCTTATTTCAATCCGCCCCAATTGCAGCCCGCTGGTGTTGTTGGTGTATTTCAGGCTGGCA
>JBKDZK010000932.1:0-1822 GCA_047971205.1 Draconibacterium sp. | reverse complement strand
GGGCCGCCACTCAGGTTCCAGGCTTCCACCAGCGACGACTTGTCCAAATCCCACGGAGTGTAAGGCAAAGCACCCACATACCGCCAGCGGACTCCAAGGCTCCATCCTTTTTTCAGGTCTGTGGTAGTGGTCAAAACCAGCAAATGCTGGCTGTCCCGGCTCGAAGGAATACCAGCACTCCACTTAAAGCATTGCCACGATTCGCAGGGAAAGCACCTGAATAATAATTCACTACCCGAATAAATCCGGACTCAAGACCTTTCAAAACAAAATGACCTTCGGTATCGGTAACCGTCCCGATACCCGTTCCAGCCACCATCACATTTACAAACGGAAGCGGTTCGTTACTGGTGGCATCTGCCACTTTACCACTTAAGCTTGCTTTTTGTGCCCAGGAACATACAGGAAAAATAAGCAGGTATATAAAAACTTGAATGATTCTCATTTGTTCTGTTCAATTTTTATTGCAAAATACTAAACAATGTCAAATCTCAAAAGTTGAGAGTTACTTCCGTTTTTATACCTTAGCAAAGCAAAATCAAAAATTTTTGCGTGTAGTTATTCAGAAAGTAAAAGAAGCCTCTGTTACTGTTGAAGGAGAGAAGATTTCGGCCATAGAGACAGTACTGCTGGTCCTGGTGGGTATCGAAAGCGAAGATACAGAGGAAGATATATCGTACCTGGTAAAAAAAATAGCACAACTTCGCGTTTTTGATGATGAGAGCGGGGTGATGAATTTATCGGTACAGGATGTGGGGGGTGATGTAATTGTTGTCAGCCAGTTTACGCTTCAGGCCAGCACCAAAAAAGGAAACCGGCCCTCGTACATTCGTGCGGCGCGGCCCGAGTTTTCCATCCCGATGTACGAAAAATTTGTGGCTTCAATGAAAGAGGCGCTCGGTAAAAAAGTTGGCACCGGCAAGTTTGGCGCCATGATGGAGGTAGCCCTGGTGAACGACGGTCCGGTAACCATTATCATCGATTCAAAACAAAAGGATTTTTAAAAGAGAAATTTGCTAATCCTGGCTTTTACATAAAAACTGGGATCATAATCCCAATTTTTTATGTATTTTTGGGATTATAATCCCAATTTTCAACAATGATCATTCGTTCGCTAGAAAATACAATATTGCAAAAAACCGGAAAGGGCAAGGCTATCATTATTCTGGGAGCCAGACAAACCGGGAAAACAACCCTTATAAAAAAAATAATAGCTGAAGAACCGCAAAGAACTTTATTCCTGAATGCGGATAAACCAATTATTCAGAAACAACTCGAAAGTAAATCGATTGAAGATTACAAACAATTATTCGGGGATGCCAGGCTAGTGTTTATCGATGAAGCCCAACGGATTGAAAACATCGGGATCGTATTAAAATTAATTGTTGATGAAATTCCGGAAGTACAGCTCGTAGTTACCGGTTCTTCGGCTTTGGAATTAGCAAACACTGTAAATGAACCTTTAACAGGTCGTAAATTTGAATACAAACTTTATCCTATCTCATGGAGTGAACTGGTAAAACACACCAATTACATTGAAGCTCTTTCGCAACTCAACCAACGCATCATTTTTGGGATGTACCCCGAGGTAATTACCAGCAAAGGAAACGAAAAAGAAATTTTGCTTAGTATATCTGAAAGCTACCTGTATAAAGATCTTATCGCTTTTCAACAAATACGTAAACCTGAGTTTGTACAGAAGTTACTTCAGGCCATAGCATTCCAAATCGGTAGCGAAGTTTCATATAATGAATTATCGAACTTGTTGCAAATCGATAGAAAGACAATCATTCATTATATCGACTTATTGGAAAAAGCTTAT
>JBKDZK010000931.1:0-3329 GCA_047971205.1 Draconibacterium sp. | reverse complement strand
ATACTTTGAGAGTTTTTACTACGGGTAAAAATACTTCATATTCTCGTTGTTGTAATTCTTTTAATACAACTTTTTCTGCTCTGGGGTATGTATAGAACACGTACCAATTGTTATTTAGATTATAAGACTTCATTATTGAAAAGTAGTAGCATAAAATCTTATTGTTATTTAAATCACAGCTCCGCTTCGTCAGTTAGCAAATGAATAGTTTATTGACGAGTGATTGAAAACACTCAAAAGTGTTTTCTGCTATTTCAAATATAACTATTTAATAAAGTAGAAAATGGTTTCTGGTTGAATGTTTGTCTTTGGCTTTGAGTAAGTATTGTAATTCAGGATGTTATAGCTGTAATATATAGTCATTCTAAATAAAAAAATGATTTCTATTCATAATTATGATGTGTTTTGGATAGAGTGGTTTTTGTTGTAACTGAGGTATTAGTGTCTATGTAGTTTCTTGTGGGAGGGGGTTACAGTTGTGTCGGGATTTTTACTAAGCATTATTGAGATGCATTTTTTGATATCGTTAGCGAGAAATGAGTTTCGTTTTTCAGGATGGCTATTGGGATTAGGTCGTATTGACATTTTACGGTGTCCCGGACTGAGTCTTGGCGTAGAAGCATGGAGATTTCTTTGATTGGAATGAATGTGGTAAACTGCGGTTCCCTAGGCGAATTGGGAGAGCCCGCAGTTTTGAATGAGTATGTGCCAAAGTACAGCTAGGCATCATTTTCGCCTATGCTCACGGGGTTTAAAGGATTTGTCAGGGATAAATTCAAAACCTGTTTTAAAATCCTTGTCCAACACCAGGAAGGCATTAAATACATTTCCATTGCTGCTTTTAAAGCCTTTTATTTCGTTTGTTTTACCATCAGCAAGCAAACGTTTGATTTGCTCATCAGTCAGGGGATTATTGCATATATTCCGAAAAACCATAAAGCCACAGGTAGCATCATCGCACTTAACAACCTTGGGATAGAAAAACACTTTTCCCTTATTGCATTTTGGGCATGCAATGGCCGGGGTGCCGTCTATTTCAATGTTGATTCTATTCTGAAGCAGTTCTTCTGTGATATGTGTTGTATATTGCAGTATCCCGCGCAGAAAAGTTCCTGCATCGATTGTGCCTTGTTCGATACGCGCCAGGTCGTATTCCCAGTTTCCGGTCATTTCCACATTGGCAATCTTCATATCTTTTACAACCTCGTAAACCGCCAGCCCTTTTTCGGTGGGCACAAGCGATTTACCCGTGCGTTTTATGTACTCCCGCGCAAACAGTGTTTCAATAATGGATGCACGGGTAGCCGGAGTGCCAATACCCGTGCCGCTTAAACTTTTGCGGGAGTCTTCGTTTTCCAATTCTTTTCCTGCACTTTCAATTGCTGATAACAAAGAGGCTTCGGTTAGCAGGGGCTTGGGTTTTGTCTGCATTTTTAGGATTTCTGTCCCGGCTACCAGAAGTAATTCCCTTTCTGAAAATACAGGTAATTCTGTTTCTTCCTTATCCTGTGTGCTGGCAACTGCCTTCCATCCTTTGTCGATAATAACCGTTCCGTTGACTTTTAATTCAATGTCGCCACTGGTAAAAACAACACTTGTAACTTCTTTCTTGCAGTTAGGGGAGAAAGCTTCCAGCATCCGCCCTGCTATCATATCGTAAATGTCCTGTTCCTCTTTTTTGAGTCCTTTGGCTGCATTTTCAGTAATAAGCAATGCATGGTGGTCGCTTACTTTTCTGGCATCGACGCACTGATTATTGAGCGTATCCAGGTTTTTCGCATAGCTACTAAAAGCCAGGTGGGTACACAAACCTGATAATAATGAAGGGATTTCTTCAAAAATATCTTCGGGGATAAACCGGCTCCCGGTACGGGGATAGGTTATCAACTTATCCTCGTAAAGCTTTTGTGCAATGTTTAATGTTTGGGTAGCCGTTAAGCCAAGCTTATTGTTGGCTTCCTTTTGCAGTGCTGTCAGGTCGTAGAGCAGCGGTGGCTTTTCTGTCCGTTGCTTTGTTTCTATGGTAGCAATTTTAAGCTGTCCGGTATTTAGAATATCCTGTCTTATCTGCTTGGCTTTTTCCTCATCGTCAAATTCTCCGATTACTTTGAGTTTTACCGGAGTGCTGTCTTTTTCTATTCCGGCCTCCACAATCCAGTAAGATCTGGAAACAAAGTTTTTATTCTCCAAAAAACGTTGGCACACCATTGCCAGCGTGGGGGTTTGTACACGACCAAGTGAATATATCCCGCGCTCAACATTTATCGTTAAGGCTTGCGTTGCATTTATCCCCACCAACCAGTCCGATTCGCTCCGGGCTTTGGCCGCACGGTAAAGTTTATCATATTTATGCCCGTCCTCCAGCTTATCAAATCCTTCCCTTATGGCCTTATCGGTAAGGCTGCTTATCCACAGGCGTGAAAATGGTTTTTTACAGCCAAGGTAACTGTATATGTAACGAAAGATTAATTCCCCTTCCCGTCCGGCATCGGTTGCAACAATAATATGGTTGCACCGCTTAAAAACAGCCTCAATGGTTTCCAGTTGCTTTAATGCCCCTTTGTCGAACTGGTAATATTTACCTGATTTTATATTGCGCGGAGTCAGTACAAAGTCTGACGGGAGCATGGGCAGATTTTCCTTTTGAAAACTTCCATAACCATATTCTTCCGGCATGGCCAGGCTGATTAAATGCCCAAACGCCCAGGTTACTATGTAACCATTGCCTTCCATGTACCCATCATGTTTTTGTGTTGCACCGGTTATACGTGCGATTTCTTTGGCCACACTTGGTTTTTCTGCTAATATTGCTTTCATAATTCTGTCGATTTTTGATGATAATTTTTAGGTGTTGTACAGGCGGTTTATACTTTCATCTTTTTGCCTTTGGACTTTTGCTGTCTGTCCATTTCTTGTTTCTCATTAGGATTGGTTTGCCCGGATTTTAAAGGTTCTTTCGCTGCTTTTGTAGCCTCGTTGGTTTTGCCCTGTGAGTTCACGGCCTCCTGTGTGCGGTGGGCATTGTCGGGCTTTTTCTCCTGCGCTTTGTCCGGGTTCCATTTAAAGAAATCCAGCTTGCCTTTTTCAGGGTTTACCTTAATGTAGGCATTGTACTTTTCGCCCTTTTTATCGGTCAGCCCTTCCACATAAATTGTTTTTTCTGCTTTCAGGTCGGCCTGTTGTTCCTCGCTAAGGCTTATACCTCCGAGTTTTGATGGGATGCGAATACCTTGCTGTTTTTGAAGGGCCTGATTGTCGAAAATAAATTCCAGCCCGCGGTTCTCGGCATTGACTTGCAAGAGGGCGGAAAATGCTTTTCCGCTCCGGGC
>JBKDZK010000930.1:0-5942 GCA_047971205.1 Draconibacterium sp. | reverse complement strand
TTTGTTCATTTTAGTTTGCCCATGGAATCGCCGCTGGTAGGAGGAACTGTTAATGTATTTGGTGCACTTACCCAATGGAACGCCAATAAAGGCAACGAGATGACCTACAATTTCGACAACAGCACCTACGAGTTGACACTCCTTTTAAAACAGGGCTACTATAATTTTATGTATGTGTATGTGCCGCAAGGGGCGCGGGTAGCCGATCACACCAATATCGAAGGTAGTTTTTGGGAAACCGAGAATGATTACCAGATTTTTGTGTATTACCGCGATTTGGCGGGGCGCTACGACCGACTGGTGGGCTATCGTCAGTTAAACTCGGTGGTAAACAGGTTTTAGACAACATTCATATTATCTGAAATTGGCCTGCATTTTTTAGGCCGAAAGTACCTTTGTTTCTGCCTTGTTTAAAATTGTCCTTACACAAATATGAATTGGAAGAAGCTGGAGAATAAGAAATAGAGAATAAGTAATAGCGAATAAAAAAGTGTCGGAAACTGAATAATTTGAGCAATGTTTTCTGATTTCTTATTCCTTATTTCTTATTACAAAATCATTCATGTTTTCTTCAAATTCGAGAAAGGGTAGTGCTTTAAAAGAAAGATAACAGAAGTAAGACAAGCGTTGAAAGGCCGAGAATCAACTTACGATCTTCATATAGCCTTGCCCGTCGCTGAATGGAATTGAGAACCAGAACTGGCTTCCCTGTTCCAGGGTGGAATCAAACTCAAGCTCGCCTCCCAAAAGTGCTACGTAATGCTGGGCAATCGGCAAACCGATTCCGGAACCTGAGGTAGTTTGGTTGATGGAATTGGGAATCCGGTAAAAACGGCTAAAAATGTTTTCTGATTCTTCTTTCGGTATACCAATACCGGTATCAGCCACCATAAATTTTATGTATTCGTTCCTGATCATTTCGTAACCAATGGTTACGGTTCCTTTGGTGGTGTATTTTACGGCATTGTCGAGCAGGATCATTAACGCTTCTTTTAACAGCTGGTTGTCGGTGCTAAAGCCAAATTCAGGATTGTGTACATCCAGGTTCATGCGAATGCGAACATCTTTCGAGTCGGGGATGTGTGGTGCGTATTGGTTGTAAATGTCGCGCAGCAGCCCGTTGATTCTGCAAAACGCATGCTTCACCTCAATCGCTTCCGTTTCAATTTTGGAAAGATGGATGGTGTTGTCAATCATGTTCAGCAATTGCTTCCCGTTTTCGGTGATGGTGTCGGTCAGTTCCAACCGGTCGGACTGTTCCATTTCGGCGTCCGACAACATCCGGGTAAAGTTGGTGATGATATTCATCGGAGTCCTGATTTCGTGCGACAGATTAGCCAGAAAAGCCGATTTTAAGCGGTCCGACTCTTCGGCGCGTTTCAATGCCTTTTCAAGTTTGAACTCAGCGGTTTTTCGTTTGGTAATATCCCGGGCCACCGAAATAACCGAATGCGCATTCAGTTTGGCCAGCCGCATTTCAAACAAAAAAGTTCCGTTGGGTGTATTCAGCGAATATTCGATGCTCTCGATCGAGTTGGACCGGATACAATTCTGGATACAGGCATATATTTTATTGGCCAGGTTCTCGGGAAAACCCGTGTTGAATATCGAGCTTCCGATAATGTTGGCATCTTCCACTTTAAACAAGTCACTTTCCTTTATCACAAAGTCTTCGTAAACGCCATCCTTGTCAATAACAAAGAAAATGTCGGGGATGGCTTCCAGCAGCACTTTGTAGCGTCGTTTGTTGGCTTCCAGCTCTGCCATTTTCTTTTTTACCTTGGTGATGTCTTCAAAGATCAGGTAGTATAGATTGTAGCTTGGGTTTATAACGTGGATTTTAAACCATTTGTCGATGTGCGGCACCTGTATTTCCGAAATTCCCTTTCGGCTGAAAAGCACCGTTTTGTTCACGTCCAGTTTTCCTTTAAAGATAAGGTTGAATACATAATGTGCATCCTGTCCCTGAACTTCGTGCAGGTTTAGTTTGAAAGCCGCTTCAAAGGCATTGTTTACTTTGTCGATTGTCAACCTTACCACATTTCCTCCTTCATCGCGTTCGGCACTAATGCGTGAGATCAGAAAGGGAGAATTCTGAATAACCCTGTTTAAGCTTACGGTCTGTCGCTGGAGTGCGTCTTTTAAACGGTCAATAGCGTGATTAAAGTTTCGCCTTAAATAAAAGGTGGACAGGAAGAACGCAAGAAAAACAAAAAACGGATTGGTAACAATGGGATCAAAATAACTGAACGAATCCAGTAAATGATCGGCTATGAATAATTGAAATCCAATGGTTGCTACCGATAATAAAAAGTAAAGCAGAATTTTACCGTCGTTGTTGGAAAAGAAATAGAGGAAAACCAGCCCTGCAATTAGCCACCAGGTTGAATAATGAATGGTTTCAACCGGGGGGAGATGAGCGCTGAATTCTGAAATATAATAACCGTATATAAATACCGGCGTAAGAAAGACGATGTTGATGGCGCAGTTATTTTTACCATTCAGTACACACACAACCGATAAAACAGATGCCGCCAGCAAAAGAAAATCGCAGATCAGGCATAAAGTTGCATTCGGAACAAAAAGATGACTTATCAAAATAGCAAGCATGATACTGCCGATTGAACTCCATATCATCAGCAGGTGAAAAAGCTGCTTTTGTTTAGCCTCAGGGAGCGCAGCCCAAAACCTATCACTCAATATTTTAGATAATCTTTTTAACAATAAGGTAAAGGTATTAAAAATGTGTCAAATCACATTCAGAAGATTTTATTTCGCTAATATATAATTTCCATTGGTGAAAATAATAGATTTGTGCACTTCTCTGTAAACTCAGTTTAATCTGCCTGATTGGTGTTTAAGCAACACTGTAAAATTGTGATAAAAGTCACTAAAGTATTTTACCAGGCTGGCAACGAAAGTTTTATGGAGAGTAGAGTTGGTAGAGGATTGGCTATTCGGGATAGTTTTTGGCAAGCCCTGATATTTGTTATGATTTGAGCGGGCTCTATTTTATAGTTTTGTAGCAAACGAAGGAATTTTGTAACAAAATAATAGAATTATGCCAAAAGGAATTTTTAATGTACCGGTTGCCAAAAACGAGCCGGTTTTGAGTTATGCTCCCGGATCGCCGGAGCGAAAAGAGTTGCAGGCAAAATTGGCCGAATTGCGTGCACAGGAAATTGATCAACCAATGATCATCGGAGGAAAGGAAGTTTATACCGACCGTAAAGTTCGGATGTGTCCTCCGCACGATATTAAGCATACATTGGGATATTTCAACCAGGGAGATGCTTCGCATGTGGAAATGGCGATTGATGCCGCTTTGGTTGCGCGAGAGAAATGGGCCAACATGTCGTGGCAACACCGTGCCTCTGTTTTTCTGAAAGCAGCCGATCTTCTTGCCGGCCCTTACCGTGCCAAAATCAATGCGGCCACTATGCTGGGGCAATCAAAAAATGCTTTTCAGGCAGAGATTGACGCCGCTTGTGAGTTGGCCGATTTCTTCCGCTTTGGGGTACAGGTAATGACTGATATCTACAAAATTCAGCCGGAATCTGCCAGGGGAATGTGGAACTACAACGAATACCGCCCGCTGGAAGGATTTGTATATGCATTAACACCTTTCAATTTTACGTCGATTGCGGGTAACCTTCCGGCTGCACCTGCATTAATGGGGAACGTAGTTGTTTGGAAAGCTTCGAAAACGGCGGTGTATTCTGCCGGGGTAATCATGGAGATTTTCCAGGAAGCCGGTTTGCCGGATGGTGTTATCAACCTGGTTTTTGCTTCGGGTCCTGCTGTGGCTGATATCGTTCTTACGCATCCTGATTTTGCCGGAATTCATTTTACCGGTTCAACGGGAGTGTTCCAAAGCATTTGGAAGAAGATAGGAGAGAACATTTACAAATACAAAACATACCCGAGAATTGTAGGGGAAACCGGTGGAAAAGATTTCATTTTTGCTGATAACACTGTTAACAAACGGGCACTTGCCATCGCCATGTTGCGGGGTGCTTTCGAGTACCAGGGGCAAAAATGTTCTGCTGCTTCGCGTGTTTATGTTCCTGAAAGTATCTGGCCCGAAGTAAAAGAGATTTTCGGTGCCGAGCTGGCTACCGTTAAAATGGGACCGCCTGAAGATTTTACCAACTTTGTTAACGCGGTAATCGACGAAGATTCGTTTGACAAACTAAAAAGTTTTATCGATGGCACGCGTGAAGACAAAGATGCGGAAGTGATTTTTGGCGGAAACTGCGACAAATCGGTTGGTTATTTTATCGAGCCAACAGTGATCCTTGCCAAGAAGCCGGATTATATTACCATGCAGGAAGAGTTGTTCGGACCAGTGCTGACTGTTTATGTTTATGACGATGAAAAACTGGATGAAACACTGGATATTCTGGACAAAACATCGATTTATGCGTTGACAGGTGCCGTAATGTCGCAAGACCGTTACAACATCGAGAAGATTACCAAACGCCTGGAAAATGCTGCCGGTAACTTCTATATCAACGACAAGCCAACGGGAGCCGTGGTTGGACAACAGCCATTTGGCGGGGCACGCGGTTCGGGTACCGACGATAAAGCCGGTTCGATCTTTAACTTGCTTCGCTGGACCTCTATCCGTACCATCAAGGAAACTTTTGTTCCACCGGTAGAATATACCTATCCGAATTTTCAGCCGGATAACGAATAAAACATACCAACTTTAAGTTGTTCATAAAGAGGAATCGAATTATTCGCTTCCTCTTTTTTTTGAGCCAAACGATCCTTATTTTTGTGCTTCAATCTGTTATGAATGATTAAGGAACTGTTACAGTCGGGGGCTTCTAAGATTTTGGGCAATAAGTATTTAATTGCTTCGCTTGTCTTTTTGGTATGGATTCTTTTCTTCGACGAAAACAGTATCACGCGTCATTTAAAAGACCGGCGGCAGCTGAGCGAACTGGTTCAGCAAAAAGAGTATTACCAGGAACGGATTGCTGCCGATAAGCGAAAATACGAGGAACTTCACAAGGGAAAAGCTGAACTGGAAAAATTTGCCAGGGAGCAGTATTACATGTCCAAACCCGACGAAGACGTTTTCATAATTGTGGAAGAATAAAACATTTTTGGGGGCCTGCCTGTTTCTACTCAGTAAGAATAATCAACTATTTGATGCATAGTAATATTTTCTTATATTGCTGTTAAATGGCTAGTAATCTCGACATATTCAAAATTAAAACGAACAACGTTGCACCACAAAAAGGGCGTATTTTAATTGCTGAACCTTTTTTGTCGGGCAACTATTTTAACCGCTCGGTGGTATTGCTGGTAACGTACAGCGAAAAAGGGGCGGTGGGTTTTATTTTGAATAAAATGGTCGAGTTCCCGATCAACGAAGCGTTTCCCGATTTTCACGATTTTGACACGCAGGTGTACCTGGGCGGACCGGTGGCTACCGATTCCATTTATTTTATTCACAAACTGGGCGACCGCATACCCGGAAGTATCCATGTGATGGGTAACCTTTACTGGGGCGGAGATTTTGAAACGATAAAACGGGAAATACGCCTGGGGACCATTGATTCTTCCGAGATACGTTTCTTTTTAGGCTATTCGGGCTGGGATGCAGGTCAGCTGGAAGAAGAGCTGAAAGACGATTCGTGGCTAGTTACCGATGTCGACCAGGAGTCGGTAATGGGAGAGATGGATCCCAATTCCTGGTTTCGATTTGTCAAAAGGGCAGGAACCCGCTATTCTGTCTGGAAAAACTTTCCGGAAAATCCTTCGATGAATTAATTTCTGAAAGCTTTCACGTGATTTAAAAATTATATCGTTTTAATCTAATAATTCCCCTTGGCTCTGCCATGGGGTTCCGCTTTTTCTCCCTCATTGAGGGGAGATGTCAGCCTCTATGGCTGACAGAGGGGTGAAATAAAGAAAATTCGATTTTCAGC
>JBKDZK010000929.1:0-4126 GCA_047971205.1 Draconibacterium sp. | reverse complement strand
GAGGATTGGGTGAGCCTGTAATGCCAACAGCTTACCAGGGAAAACTTACCGTTCGTGCATTGGTGCTGGAAAAAGGCGCAACAAAAGTGGCCGTCGTTGGCATAGACAATATTGGCTGGCCGGCATATCTGGGTGATCGTTCCCGAGCGTTGATAAAGGAAATTGCACCCGAAAATGTGCTGATTGGGGTTACACATACCCACAGCGCACCCGATGCCTATGGTTTTCCGGATGAAAACGGAAACACAGGAGCCGATCTGGATTATCTGAATTGGTGCGTCACCCAAATTGCAGATGCAGTAAATGAGGCAGCAAAAAATACTCAGCTAGCGGAATTGAAAACCGCAGTTGCCGAAGCCAAAGGAAAAATTGCTTACAACTACTACGCACCTCGTCTTTACGATCCACGGATGGGCGTTATTCAGGTTCTTGCAGCTACCGGCACAAACAAGGGAAAACCGATTGCCACCTTGGTAAACTATGCCACTCACCCCGAAATTCTGGGAACAAAAGGAAAACTGATGAGCCCGGATTTATGCGGTCCACTGTACGACAGAATTGAATCAAAAGTAGGAGGCGTTGCTATTTTTATGAACAGTGCACAGGGTAGAATGGTAACTGCCGACACTCGCTTGGAAAATGAAGGCGAAGCTAACGACTGGAACGAATGCATCCGCATCGGGAATTTAATGGCTGACGAAGCACTTCGTATTATCACCCCGGCTCCTGCTCAGCAAGATCCGCAATTGTACTGCGCGGCAGAGACGATCGAGCTTCCGGTGGAAAATGAAAGCATGCAGTTTGTTTTCAAACACTCGCCGGTAGCAAAACTGGCTGAAAAACAAACCGATGATTTTAGCAAAGTTACCACGCAGGTAAACCTTTTAAACCTTGGTACTGCGCAAGTGCTCACCATTCCGGGAGAAGCATTGCCCAACATTGGCTTTTACCTGAAACGTCACCTCAAAACCGATCAACCTTTTCTTTTTGGCTTAACCAACGACGCCTTTGGCTACATGCTAACCAAGGAAGATTTTAATAGTTTTGAAAGATATAAGTACATCTCCAGAACCTCGCTGGGCGAAATGACAGCCGAAATTTATGAACAGCAAGCCTTGAAACTTATTGAGAAAAATCCGGCAGCGAAATAAAGACCAGAGTAAAGAAATGAGTAGATAGCATTCATTTTGCGAAGTACCTGCACAAGTACATTTAACGTAGATACAGCAATCTATTTTAGTCCACAAAAGTTTCCCGAATAATTTGTTTTACACAATCGATTTCCTTTTCAGTAAGTTTTTCGAAAGTTTTTATAATTCTTCTCCGATCTACTGTTCGAATTTGATCCAATACAATCCAACCGGTTTTGTCATTGTGTCTCACTTTTACCCTGGTGGGATACGATTTGGACTGACTGGTCATCGGAGCAATAACTATTGTATCCAGGTACTTATTCATCTCGTTAGGTGAAATAACAACACACGGACGTGTCTTTTTTATCTCACTGCCAATGGTTGGGTCAAGGTTCACCAAAATTATATCGTATTGTTTGACTACCATTCTTCCATGGTTTCATCATCAAACACGTCGGGCATAAACAAATGGTCGTCTCCATTTTCATGCATTTTTTTGAAAGCTTTTTCCCAACCTTTTCGAGGTTCAGACTTTGGCTTCAGAATAATGTAACCCTTCTCCATTATCAGCTCAATCGTATCTTTAATATTGTACTTCTCTATCAAAGTTTTACTAAGCCTGATTCCTTTTGAATTTCCTATTTTAACAATTGAAACTTCCATAATAAAAAGCCTAAAGAGTAATTACAAAGTTATTACTAATAATGCAAAATAAAAACCCAAACTATTTTTTCCCAAAAAAACTACCTCAGGTACTTTTCAAAAAAGGCATCCATTCTCTTTTGCATGTAAACGTTGGGACGTTCTGCCATGTCCATGCCATGCGGCCACAACGGCAAACGATGATATTCATTCGGAACTCCCAAGCGATCAAGCCTCAACTTCAAAGTATCCGACTGGCTGGGAGGAAGCAAATTATCGGAAGTTCCCTGCAAAATCAGTGTTGGCGGTATATCCTTACTCAGGTATTTGGCCGGTGAAGCGTCCCAATACAACTCCGGCTTTTCGGTGTACGGATGCCCGATAAAATCAGTCACCATAAACTGTGTTTGCGCGTATGGCGTGGTCATGTCCACCGGCCCGTAAATATCCACCACCGCCTTCACGTTATGCCGCTGGGGGTTTTCCCAACCGTAGCCCGCCAGCATTGCCAAATGCGCGCCTGCAGAACCGCCAATCAATGCCACCCGGCTTGTATCGTAGCCAAAAGTTTCGCCGTTTCGGAAGAGAAAATCCACTGCGTCCATCACATCTTCCACAGCCGCGGGATAAATGCCTTCCTTTTTCAGCCTGTACGAAACCGTGGCGGTCACATACCCTTTTTGCGCATAGTCCAGCAGGTACACCAGGTAATCCTGCCGTTTCCCGCTTCGCCAACCGCCACCGTGAATAAAAACGAGCAAAGGTGCTTTCTCCGTCAAACCTTTTTGTTTGTAAACATCCAGCTGCAGCGACTTTCCGTTTACCGCCTTGTATTCAATATCTTTGAACGATTCTATTCCGTCCGGAACTTCAGGTTTCAGATCGACCAGCTTTTCCAGCCCCACACCAATGGCCAGGTAATCGAGGGTTTCAAAATGGTAGCCAATGGGAGCTTTCTTCGGGAATAAAAATCCGGACAACCTCGGGACCAACATCCAAACAACCAGGAGAGCCAGTATAACCAGCAATCCTTTTCCCATTCGTTTTATTGCTCTTTTTATCATCATCGTGCTTATTTGGAAGACAGTTAATTCCCGTTTAATTCATTCAGCATTTCCTGGATATTCCGATGCAAAAGCGGAGCTGTTTCCTTGCCCAGCGAATTTCCTTCTCCGTACTGCGCCTTTTCGCGCCCGTAGGCAAAAGGTGCTTTTACATCCCACTGACTTTTAGGAATGATGTACCCAATTTCGTCGTTGGCCAAACCGATAATAAATTTGAAGTCACCTGCCATCATTTCGCGGATGGGTGGAACTTCAACCGCCTGAACCCCCAGATCACCTTCCGGCAAAGCATCCACTCCCCCGTTTACGATTTCAGGATAAATCTCGCCGGGAATGCTTACAAACGACATTGGGCCGATGCTGAAAGCCGAAAGCTCGGAGCGCATTTTCATCCAGCCGCTTGTACCTCTGTCCATCACGCCCAACGCAGTAGCCAGCTTAAACAGGTTATTATCGATCGGAAGCGAAATGGTACGAACCAGCAATGAAATATTTGCTGAATCAATAATGGATTCGGGTTGTTCCATCGCATTCAGCGCCAGCATCGAAAGGTGTTTTCCCTCGGCGGCAGCCTTTTCAAACGAACCTTCCTTAAACTCTTCACCGGTAAAAGGATCTTTCACCGCAAGCGAAGGATGTGTGCACATTAAGCCGCCAAGTGCCCCGTTCATGTATACGCATACGCCGCCAAGCCCGGGTTTCATTAACGTTTTGCCGTTAAAAACGCCGTTTTCAACCCCGTCGCGTACAAAATGCGGAAAGTCGGACGAGATCAACAGGTTGCGGCTCCACAAGGTCTCCGGGTGATTTCCCCAGGCAACCACGGTTCCCAGAACCTGTTCATTTTCCTGATCTACAGCTTTTATCATCCGGAGCCCCGAATCAAAAACTTCGGGTTTGCGTGTATCTTTTACCAGCGGAATAGCCCCGGTAAGATCCTGCGAAATCTCCAGGCGGGCAGGTCTTAAACTTTTTGAAGCTTCTACCACCGATTTTACGATCTGTTTTTTGACAAACATCATGTAATCGGGGTTGATCCCGCTTTTCAGCGGAGATTTCCCCCACAGCCCAAGCAGATCAGCTGATTCGTGTGTATGAGTTGATGCGATCAATGTGTAAGTAATGCCCGCTTCAGCCGGAATCATTTTACGAACGTCCACCACATCGTCGTGCATAAAACCAATGGCATCGATAATTACGACCGCCAGCCGGGTAGTACCATCGTCAATGATCATGGTACGGGCCCAGGTATCGTCGTGAACTCCGTTGGCGGGTTTACTGTTGCTA
>JBKDZK010000928.1:0-2888 GCA_047971205.1 Draconibacterium sp. | reverse complement strand
AGATATTCTGGATCGTTTTATCGGCCCGCCGCTGCAATGGGGTTTCAGTCAGCTGTTTGGGTTGAACGAACGAAACACAAAGCTGGCCGTGGAATATTTCAGGGAATATTACAGCGAAAATGGCTGGCACCAGAATGTTCCTTACGACGGAATTCCGGAAATGATGGCCGAACTCGACAAGCAGGGAAAACGCATGTACATTGCCACTTCAAAATTCGAAAAATACGCGGTTCGGATTATGGAGCATTTTGAAATGGATAAATACATACTTCAGGTAAAAGGCGCCGACTACAAGGGAGAGAAAGCCAATAAAACACAGATTATTACAGATCTTTTGCAGATGCAGCAACTGGCTCCGTCTGAAAAGATTGTTATGGTGGGTGACACTTTGTTCGATATGGAGGGCGGAAAACAAAACGGTTTATCAACCATTGCAGTTGCCTACGGTTTTGGCAAAGAGCACGAGCTAAAAGCGGCACAACCCGATTTTTATGCCGAAGACGTGGAAGAACTTTATGACTTACTGATTCGTTAATAAAAACTGTATTGAATACGATTCAACAATCTTAAAAAGCACTTGAAATGTTGAAAAAACTAATTCTTTTCTCACTGGCTGTTGTCTTTTTTTCCTCGTGTGAAAATCAGGCAAAGAAAGACGACCACACCCTGAAAATGCTGAATGAATATCTTCTGGTTTCTCCTGAAAAGATTCCGGAGCTGCAAAGCGATATTTCGGCACAGGCTGCCGGTCGGGCTGCACAGGAGATTCACTCCTTTATCGAGAGCAAGCTAAAAACAGCTTACCGGGCCGAATGGGACAGCATGAAACTGGTTTACAACGACAAAGAACTACGATTTAAATACCGGAAGTTTGGTGAAAAACCGCCACAGGGCTGGAGTTTGTATATTTCGATGCACGGCGGGGGAAATACCGCTCCTGAAATGAACGACCAGCAATGGGAGAACCAGATCAACCTGTATCGCCCAAAAGAAGGAATTTATTTGGCACCACGGGCACCCACCAACACCTGGAACCTTTGGCACGAGCCCCACATCGACGTACTTTTTTCGCAGTTGATCGAATTGGCTGATGCTTTTGAAGACATCAACACCAACCGGGTTTACCTGACCGGGTATTCTGCCGGAGGAGACGGAACTTACCAACTGGCGCCCCGAATGGCCGATCAGCTGGCGGCTGCCGCCATGATGGCCGGACATCCAAACGATGCTTCACCGCTTGGCCTGCACAATCTTCCTTTTGCCCTTCACATGGGAGCAGAAGACGGTGCCTACAACCGGAACAAGATCGCCGCAGATTGGAAGATCAAACTCGACTCTCTACAGAAACAGGATCCGGAAGGCTATATTCACGATGTGCAGATTCACGAAGGCAAAGGCCACTGGATGGATCGAACAGATACAGTTGCTATTGATTGGATGGCGCAGTTTACCCGCAATCCGTTCCCGCAAAAAGTGGTCTGGAAACAAAGCAGCGTAACGCACGATCGGTTTTACTGGCTGGCAGTTCCGGCCGGAAGTGCACAAAAAGATGCCGAAGTAATAGCAACACTAAACGGCCAAACCACTACCATTGAGAAAGCCCAGTTGGTGGATACTTTATTGATCCGCTTAAACGACAAGATGATAAACCTCGATCAAAAAGTAAAGGTATTTTATAACGGCCAGCTTTTGTATGATGCAGTTCCTGTCCGCAATGTGGCAACCATCTGGAAATCGCTCTCCGAAAGGAACGATCCGGAACAGGTATTTTCTGCACAAATTGAGGTATATTTGGAGTAAACTTCTTTCTATGATTCAGCCATCACCCATCCAACCGGGATCAAAGATCCGCATTGTTTCTCCTGCCGGAAAGATCAGTGATCAGTATGTTTTGCCGGCGGCAGAATGGTTGCAGGATCAGGGCTACCAGGTGGAACTGGGCCGGCATGTTTTTTCCAGCTACTATCAGTTTGCCGGTACCGACGCACAGCGTTACCACGACTTACAGGAAGCTCTGAACGACCCCGACTGCGATGTGATTCTTTGCTCGCGCGGAGGTTACGGTACCGTTCGAATTATTGAAAGACTTGATTTTACCGGTTTTCTGGAATCCCCGAAATGGCTGGTTGGCTTTAGCGATATAACGATTCTTCATTCCTGCCTGAACAATTACGGAGTTCCCACCATTCACGGGGTAATGCCGCGGTATTTTATGGATGAATCGGGGCAGCCCGGCGAAAACCTGCAAAGCCTGATGCAGCTGATCACCGGAAACGGGGCTCACTATTCGATCCCGTCGCCGGAAGCCAACCGGAAAGGCAAAACAAAAGCCGAATTGGTGGGTGGCAACCTGTCGATCATCAGCAGTTTGCAGGGAACCAGTTACGACCTGAACACCGACGGCAAAATACTTTTTCTGGAAGACATTGATGAATTTTTGTACCATACCGACCGGATGATTCACCAGTTAAAATTAAGCGGGAAACTGGATAAACTGGCCGGACTTATTCTAGGCGATTTTACCGACATGAAAGACAACGAATCGCCTTTTGGAATAACAGTACAGAAAATTATCTGCGAGGCGGTGGAAGATTTTTCCTATCCTGTTTGCTTTGGATTTCCGGCAGGACACGACAAACGCAACCTGGCGCTGATGTTTGGGAAAGAATGGGAGCTGAATGCAGGAGCTGAAACTACAACAGTAAATCATTCAATATAATGCGATTACAAATCGAATATCCCTATTATAACTTTGAACACTGAACTTTAAACTTCAACACATGGTTAGTACCCGCGAATTAGGAGAAATTGCTGAAGGACTGGCAGTACAACACCTCGAAAAACTGGGCTGCCAAATACTGGATCGCAACTGGTACCACGGGCACCTC
>JBKDZK010000927.1:0-3337 GCA_047971205.1 Draconibacterium sp. | reverse complement strand
ACCTAAGTTCTTCGTAAGTTAGATAAACCGGCGCATTGGCCGTAAATTCTTCGGTGTACTCATCTTTACAGACCCAAACCGATAGCAGTAAAATAACGAGGCCGATTGTATTTTGTATAGTTTTCATAGGTCTTAATTTTTAGTTGAAGATGATACCCAGTTTAATGGTTAAGCGGTTGTAATCGATGTCGAGTTCGTAGTCGCTTTCACCCGAATAATTCAGGCGGTGATACTGGTAACCTACAGCAAAGTTCATCCCAAATGTGGGCGAAAACATGTGCTGATAGCCCAATCCCGGATTGATAAGAAAGCCGCCTTTACTGTCGAGAGGTTCTGTACTTACGTTTCCGGGCCGCGGCCAGATATCTATCCAGTTGGGCACAATATCATAATACAGAGCGTTCGACTCCTCGATCGCAACCTGGTAACCTGCTTTCAGAAAAAAGTAGGGCGATGAAGGATTATCGTGTAGTTTATATTCCAGGTTGGCAAAAACCGGAAGAAAAGACTCCTTTAGAAATTCGATTCCTGTCCCAACCCCCACAGAAAAACGGGGAACAACGTGGTAGTTTACGGAGCCGGTCATGCTAAAAGGTGCATTCTGACTATTATCGGCATTACCTACCAAAACGCCTAATTCAACACGGTAAAAGAACTTTGAATTCGGCATCGTTTGGTTAAAATTTTGGATAGCGCCCACTCGTTTTACAGCAATGGTATCGATCTCGTTCCGGTCAAACACCCAAAGGTTTCCGGCAGTAAATACACTAACATTTTTCTGATCGGGAGAATAGGAATACTTTCCTTTTAGAATGGTTCCGTTTTTCAGGTAGATGTACCCTTTTTCAGCTTGCGGAAAAGCTGTTAGCGTTATAAAAAACGTAAACAACAACAGACACAACTTTTTCATGAGTTTAAAATTTCAGGTTATCAAAGTCATCATATAAAAAACCGAACCTTATCAAAGAGGGTAAATCGAAGATTTGCGTACTCGCTGTTAGAGTTTGGTTTGGGGATAGATGCAAAAAATGGTGGAAAGGTTGCGTAGGGAGGCTTAATTGTTCGGGAGATTAATATTTTCTGGATCTTGGGAAAGAAAAAAACCAGCGCCCCCAAAAGGCCGCTGGTTTACATACAGACAAAAGTCTTCTTTAACCAAACTAACTATTGAAAGCAGGAACTGAGAACTATGTCCTACTTCGACTCAATCAACAAACGTTTCGTTCGAAGGTCTGGCTTTATGCGAACAAAAAGGGGTAGCTCAATTGAGCTTCCCCTCTATTTATAAGAATCTAATTCCTTTTTGTTAATGTTAGCGATACGGGCCTTTCGATATCCCCGCCAACATAAACCTGATACTGGACGTTTCCGGTATCATAAGTATCCCCGTTGATAACAACAGTAGCAGCTACAAAATAATTACCGGACTCAAGCCCTGAAAAAATAAAGTCTCCATTCGCATCTGTAGTCGTTGTTTTATAAACGCTGGTAGGCGAATCGTATAGTTTTACCGTAATATTGGCCATTTGCGCTTCAACACCGCTACCTTCAACTTTCGTTGTCCCGATTATTGTACCATCTTCTTCGCTACATGCGGCAAATAAGAATACGCACAACAGTATATAAATAATCTTCTTCATATCGTAATCAATTTGTTTTATTATTCTAATACGTTTTTCCACTTTTCAGTTCTTCCGGTAAACCACATTGGAAGATCGTAGTTGTCATGTCCACTTATTTGAGCCCATGCTTCAGGGTCTGATGCCTGAACACTTGCAGGATAAGTATTACGTTCTTTCCATCGGTACAACTCCAAAATATTGCTCGGGTTATCACCTAAATATTTAATCAAACGACGTGCTGCGGTAAAACAGTACTCGTAATTCAATACGTTATAGTTCATATGCAACTGAACATAAATTGCATAAACCTTCTCCTGGTCCGAAAGCAAATCAAAGCGTTGTGCTGCTTTTTCAGCAAACATTGATGCATCGTAGCGTTCATCCGGTCGATCATTTATCCTGGAGTCTGACATTGAATTAGGAAATCCGGGAACCGTACTTTTGGTATTCTTATTATTTACATTTAAGTCGTACCAAAAATCGCTGGATAATTCAATTGCTTTTTTATAGTGTTCTCTTGCACTCATTGGTGTAGCTCCAAAACCACGAACAGCAGCTTCAGCAAAATTCAACTGAACTTCTGCAGCATTCAGGGTAGGATAACGTAAATTCGAGTTATAGATTGCCCTCATGTTGTATTCACTGGTCATTACACCTGCTTTTCCAAGCACCCAACCTGAATCATCATTATTGGCAACTCTTTCACGAAGTTTTTCGCGCAGGAACTCATCCCTTTCCGAGAGTGGCACTAAAACATTGTTAACATAGAGTCTGATTTCATCCTCACCATCACCATTCGGATTGGTAATTTTGAACACGTCAATGCTTTCATCCGTCATACAAGGATCGTCGATGTAATACCCTCTTACCACTTTACTCAAATAGCTGTTCGGATCGTTACCGTTATCCCATTTGTTGTCATTTCCAAAATAATAACCTCTGAAATCAGGCGATATCATATAAGCTACCCTTGGGTCAACATCGCCATTTTTCAAGCCCTCTTTATTGGCACCAACGTTATCTGCCGAATAATACTTCAATCCATTCCCTGCATCTTTCTCTTCAGGAACAAGGTTCATTATATCAGTGAATTTCTTAGGAACTCTTAATGTATAAGGATTCTCTCTAAAAGCACGTGTAATACCAAGTTCTGATTGTAATCTGGCCGGATCAACAATAGCCAAATCCGCGATTCCGGCAACATCTGTATAAGTATCAAAGATAGGTTTCCCCTGCAACTCTGAAAGAACCGTGCTGGTAAGTTCAGGTAGCTGCTCACTAACGGTCATTGCCCAACGTAATCTTAACGAGTTAGCATATTTACGCCATTGGTCAATATTCCCGTTAAAAAGAACATCCTGGGCCGAGAACAAAGTTTCTTCGGTACTCGAAAGCTCCAGAGTTGAAAGGTACTCTTCAATTTCTTTCACTTCCTGCAGAATTATAGGATAAATTTCACTTTGCCCCTTGTATACTGCTTTGTCTCCGTCCAATGCTCCTGCTGAGCCAGTAGCTATATACGGAACTTCGTCATATAAATCGGTAGCTCTTTGATAAACATAAGCCTTCAACAAGTGCAACAATCTTATGTAAAGTTCATCGAGTGTTGATGGGCTTTCCATATTGTTGTACTCTCTTTGTCCCCAAAGAATACCAACAATCCATTGACTGTTTGCGTTGTTAAAAACGGTATTATTGAATGAACCGGTTCCCCA
>JBKDZK010000926.1:0-3093 GCA_047971205.1 Draconibacterium sp. | reverse complement strand
CCACCGACATCTTTGACCTGTTTGATTAACTTCCTCAATTCCTTAATGATAGTTTTATTTTTCTGAAATTCGTTTATTTCAATGTATCCAATATCTCCGGATACTATTGCCGCAATATCTCTGTTGTTTAATTGTTTGTTATATTCCTCTAATGATGCTCCTGTTGCACTTATCGTCATTGTTTTTCCATCACGTACCAGCTCTACGTCATAATCAGGTGTAACCATCATATGATACTGAAGCTGCATAAGAGAGCTATTTATATACCGATCTCTGTAAGTATAATCCAATAATTTTGAAGCACTAACACCATTTATGCTTAAAATTAAATCTCCTTTAATGAAGTTCTCATTTAGTGATTCATCAACAATAAGACTATCGCTTATTTGTAGTAGGCTAAATGGAAGTGCTTTAATCGCTTTTCGATAATTTTTGCCAGAAGCCTCTTTGTTATTTACATTCCGAATAAATTGAGGGAAAATCCGAAAGTGTGGGTCTTCGTATGTAATTAAATCCATTGCTCCTCGGTAAAGTCTTACCAACTCGGTTGAAGTTATTGAGTCTCTTTCATAGGCATTGAATGCACTAATTGCGACGAGCTGGGAATTTTGGTTTGGCAGGACATGCCAAACGGTGACCGTTCGCCACGCTGGCAAAACCGTCAATATTTCGATGGAACGGTGCTGAAACGCTCGCCAGAGTCGGAAGTCAATTTCCGCATGGAATGGCAGGAAATTATGGACGAACATATGTCGTATCCATCAGTAGTGTGCTGGGTGCCGTTTAACGAAGCGTGGGGGCAATTCAAAACCGAAGAAATTGTGGACTGGACAAAAGCACATGACCCAAGCCGCTTGGTGAACCCGGCCAGTGGCGGAAACCATTACCGTGTTGGCGATATGCTTGACCTGCACAATTACCCGGGGCCGGAAATGTATTTGTACGACGGCAGCCGCGCAACTGTTTTGGGCGAATATGGCGGAATTGGCCTGGCTCTTGAAGATCATTTATGGATGACCGACAGAAACTGGGGCTATGTTCAGTTTAAAAATTCAAAAGAAGTAACAGATAAATATGTCGAGTTTGCCGAACAACTGATTAAAATGGCAAAATCAGGTTTTTCGGCAGCAGTTTATACACAAACAACCGATGTGGAAGGTGAAGTAAACGGTTTAATGACCTACGACCGGAAAGTTATAAAACTGGAAGAGGATCGTTTGCGTGAGATAAACCAGAAAGTCTGCAATGTTTTAAAAAAATAATGATTCCCGGCTCAAAACGAGTTTACCAAATTGAATAATTAAATGGGTTGAAGGAGTCTGGCATCCGTTTGAATCTCAGGCTCCTTTTTCTTTTATCCGTTACGTTCAGTTTTTATATTACCGATATTCAATCTTTCAAATAAATGCCGGATATTGATAATTCGGTTTTTGGGTATGTACAAATTGTCAATGATTTAGATTTGTTTATTTTAGCAATATATACCAAAACCAACAAACTTTCAGTTGGATATCCTGAGAAAAATTGGATTAAACCGGTTGAAACCGTACAAGTTCAGTTGAAGTTTATTTGGCGACGATTATTAACTTAAAACCACATACCTACAATGAAACAGAATTGTTTTCACAACCTTTCTCTTGTTTTGTTATTCCTGCTAACAACATTTTTTACTGCCTGTCAGTCGGGAAAAGAGCAATTAAAAATCGAGAATCCTTTACCCGTTGAATTTGGTGATCCATACATTCTTAAAGCGTCGGACGGGATGTATTACATGATCGGGACCGGCGGAGTAACTGACGGTTTTAAAATGTATTCGTCTGCCGATTTGAAATCGTGGAAAGACGAAGGCCGGATTTACCGGGGAAATACTTCAGGCTCATGGAATATTGCCAATTTTTGGGCTCCCGAGCTGTATGAGAAAGATGGCAAATTTTACCTGCTGTTTAGTGCCGACTGGTGCGAAAACCCAAGCAACGAACTCGAAAACTTCAGAATTGGGGTAGCAGTTGCTGATAATCCCACCGGACCTTACACCGACCTGATGGATCGGCCGATTTTTGATCCGGGCTACCCGGTGATCGACGGAAACCTTTGGTTCGAAAACGACAAAGTGTATCTGTATTATTCCCGTTGTTGCTACAAAAACCCGGTAGAAAGCGAAGTGGCCGATTGGGCACGTGGGCAGGGACTTTTTGACAACATTGAAGAAAGCTGGGTTTATGGCGTAGAACTCCAAGCTGACTTTTCGGGGATTATCGGCGAACCAAAGTTACTGCTGCGTCCGCCCTTAAAAATGGACGACAAGCAGACCGAATGGGAAAGCCGCTCGGTAACTTCGGGCGAGATAAACCGCCGCTGGACAGAAGGATCGTACATCTTTAAAAACAAAGATACCTATTACATCATGTACTCGGCCAACTACTTTGGCGGGAAAAACTACGCCGTTGGGTATGCCACTTCCAAATCACCACTCGGCCCTTTCGAAAAAGCAGACAACAACCCGGTTTTACAAAAAAATGTAGAACAGGGCGGTGTGGTAACCGGCACCGGGCATAATTCGGTAACCTTAGCGCCCGATGGCAAAATAATGCTGTGTGTTTATCATGGAAGAACCTCGGAAACAGGTGATGAGCGGGTGGTTTTTATCGATCCGATGGAAATAACCGCCGACGGTAAACTTGTGGTGCACGGGCCAACAACAAAATTTAATGGTGTTGTTCGTTAGGGATTTCCCTTTCAGGGCACTAAGCGCATGTTATACGCTAATAAGTTTAGTGTTTTTG
Organism: Draconibacterium sp.; assembly: GCA_047971205.1. GTDB lineage: Bacteria > Bacteroidota > Bacteroidia > Bacteroidales > Prolixibacteraceae > Draconibacterium. The sequence continues at coordinate 310 of JBKDZK010000926.1, read as the reverse complement.
TAGAACCAGAGGAAATTCCGCAGGAATTTTCAGAGTAGGCGAGTAGAAGCTATTATTTATAGCCAATATTCTGCCCATTAATTTTAAAAACAAAATTATTATGAGCAGAAAATCGTACCTGGAGCAGGCCTGTGAGGCTGTTTCCGAGTTTCGGACCATCAGCGAAAAGTTCTTTCGCAAATATCCCAGTGCCGGTAAATCCGAATCGTGCACGCGCAACTACCTGATGCAAATTTCCAAAATGGTGCTCCATTTTGGGTGCTCCCCGCTGGAGCTGTCGATTGCGGCTTGCGTATTTCCGAGGTCATCA
>JBKDZK010000925.1:0-1826 GCA_047971205.1 Draconibacterium sp. | reverse complement strand
TGCTGTATTCGGTGGGAACAATAGGAGTTTTAATTCTCGAAACTTATCTGTTGATGCGACCTCATTGAGCATCCCCGGGGTTTACAATATTGGCAACTCGTCAGTTCCCGTGGGAGCTTCTAATTACAACAATGACAAAGTGGTCAATAGTCTCTATGGCTCTATTAATGTCGGGTATGCAAATATGTTATATTTAACACTAACAGGAAGAAATGATTGGTCTTCGGCCATGCCTATAAACCACAACTCCTATTTCTATCCATCTGTTACCCTCAGCGGTATCATCACCGAAATGATAAAACTACCGGAGGTAATTTCATTTGCGAAAGTTCGTGGTTCATGGATTAAGGTTGGAGGAGATATGTCCCCATATTCAGTAAGGCAGGCTTATAATTACGGCACAACTTGGAATACTACGCCATCAATATATATGGGCAGTGTTTTACCTTCAGGAGACATAGAGCCTGATTTTAAAACTACCTATGAATTAGGAGGCGACATCCGCTTCTTTAAAAATCGATTGGGTTTTGATCTTACCTATTACAACGACTTAGAGAGTAATATGATTACCAATTCGGCAATATCAATAACATCCGGTTACTCCTCTAGAAAGATCAACTCTTCCAAAAAGACTCGCAGAGTAGGTTGGGAATTAGCTCTTACTGCTTCTCCTGTCCGAACAAATGATTTCTCATGGAATGTAGGGCTAAATTGGTCTTCCAATAGCCAATATTTGGTGCGGGCCGAAGAAGGCAAAGAAGGTCGCGATGGATATGTGAAAGAAGGAGAGAAGTATGGTTATCTGTGGTTAAAAAGCGAAATAGATCGTTCCTCGGACGGTCGTGTTATTTATCGCAACGGGCTACCGGTCGTTACTACTGATGCCCAAAATTTTGGTTATGCCCGCAACCGTTGGGAAGCAGGGTTCAACAACAGTATTATTTATAAAAATTTTACGTTCTCGTTTTCAATCGATGGTCGCTGGGGCGGTTTGATTTATTCGCGACTTAACCAGAAATTGTGGGAATCAGGCCTGCATGCCCAAAGTGCAAGTTCAGAGACCTCGGCTTATAGGGATGCCGATAACCTGGGAAACAAAACGTACATTGGAGACGGGCTTATAGTTACCGGAGGCGATATTGAAAGGGATGCTTATGGAACAATTATCAATGATACCCGAACATATAAAGAAAATGATATCCCTATTTTTTACAGAAGTTGGGTTAACCGATATTATAATGCAGGTCGATATAATACGAGTACTTTTGATGCTACTTTTTTCAAACTTCGAGAAGTGATCATAGGCTATAGGATCCCTAATAGCATTGTGGAAAAAGTTCACCTAAATGGGGCAGAAGTATCTTTTATAGGGAGAAATCTATTTTTGTGGACTAAAGAAGACGGTAACATAGATCCTGATGTAAATGCTTATCAAGGAGAGACCCGGTTATATGTGCCAACACCACGAAATATAGGGTTCAATATTAAATTAAACTTTTAAATCAAATGATATGAAAACATATAATCATTACATAAATGCACTATCAGTGCTGAGCCTTCTTGTATTGTTCTGGTCATGTGGCATTGAAGATTACCAAGATGATCCAAATAAGCCCTCCCAAGGTACTCCTTCGTTATTGTTGCCACGATTAGTAGAAAAAACCTTTTATGATGGTAATCCTACCGGTTCCGGGTTTACTAGCCAGCTATTGTTTTATACCGAGCGTGCAGAGTCTGCCCAATATTGGGGATGGTCAACCAGCGGTATGGGAGCTTATGAGGATTTAAAGCAAGCAGTACTTATGGAAGAGTCTGCAACCGAGGCA